>JAPDQM010000011.1:0-64742 GCA_034505795.1 Candidatus Zhuqueibacterota bacterium | reverse complement strand
TTGATAACGAATCTTCGCTCCGGAGCTGCCCACGGCTGTCAGGCATTGGCCATCGAAGCTGAAATAGCCCGATGCCCCCGTGCCTATGACCCGGCTCCAGTTGCCAGTGCGCTGGACCAGCGCGCTATCTTCCTGGATGATAATGCCCTCCGGTCGCCAATCGTCGGGGCGAAATGGCTGCAACGCGGGTTCTTGAAATACCTGTTGTCGCAGCGCAGCCGCTACGGATGGCAACCCTTCATAGAAAAAGAATATGCCTCCTTCCACGCCCAGATTGCGATTCTCTTTGATAAAATTAACTGCCAGTTCCGGCGTGGCATTGTATGAACCCTCCCGGATCAACATTCCTGGATAGCAGCGCTTATATCCAGCAGGAACCTGCTGATTGACAATCGTGCCCAGGTCGCGACGATAATCATTGACATTGAACCGATAGACCTGAGGGGAAATAAAGTCGATGGAATTGTCCCGCACCCATTGCGGCCAGTTTTGCAAGAACAGATTGTAGCCATAAGGATACACGACTGGCGTGTTGGTGACCATGATGTTGGAATTGTGCGCTTTCACCGAATCATAGAGCAAGGCAACAAATTCATCTAAAATTTTGGAACGCCATTTCATCCAGTTGCTATCGCGTGGCGAAGCTGGTGGGTCCTGGCCATTATTTTCAGCGCGGTAGCGTTCCACATGAGCATCATCATAGCCGAAATCAGAGACAATCAATTCGCCGGTGGCAGAATTCTTGGTCAGCCCATAGCGAATTCGGTCGAACATGATCCCGTCAACATCGTAGTTTTCGACCACCTCGATGGCCAAACTGATGAGAAACTCCTGTACTTCAGGATGCGCCTGGCTAAGCCAATAGAAGCTGTTGTCATCGAGGGCATCGCCGGTGGATAGTCGTCTGCCACCCCATTGCGGATAATGATCCAGAATCGGACCGCGGCTGCCGTAACAAGCAGCAAAACCAAATTCGAACCAGGGGTGCACTTCCATGCCCACTCGATGCGCCTCAGCGATGATCTCCGCCAATAAATCACGCTCGGCATAGGCATAATCGACGCGGTTTCCGGTGTAGACTTCCATCACTTCGCTGGGGTACAGGGTGAAGCCATTTTCAAAGATGCCCGGAAAAACAGCATTCAGACCGGTTTTCTTGAGCGAATCGATGGCCGCGGCAACGCTGGCTTTGCTATTGAAAATAGTCGAAGCCGTTTTGGTTAGCCACACTCCACGCAACTCTTTGATCTGACCAGAAGCGCCAGCATGCAGCCATAATAGCAAAATTATCCAGAAAACGATGGCGAATTTTTTCATATTTGAACCCATATCAGTAAAGTGAAATTGCCATTACGACATCTGATTTGACCAGACAAGCATGATAACCCGGATGATTCAATGACACTCTCCAATTTCGACTTATTCATCATGTCAAATTGCCTGGGTCTTGTCATGGAATTCATCTAAACGGCTGATCATGCATTTGCTCACGCCAGGTCGGAGATTTTGTCAACTGGCATTAAGGAACCCGATCTCAAATCACGCGAGCATCAGAACATGAAGCCAAGGGCAAAATATTGAACAGCATTTAGCCGACCATGATCGGCGAAGCCATAATCCACCTGGAGATTGCGATATTTCAAACCCATCCCCAATGATAGGCCGCCCTCGCTCCGATCCAGGAACAATTGCCGATAGCCAGTCCGAAGGAAGCAAATATTCATGAATCGGTATTCTGCACCCACATTCACGTAATTCTGGTTGTTATTGGGATACAAAATATCGCTGTTGATCACCAGATGATTGTTGGCGCTATTCAGGAGCTTATAGCTGATTCCGAACCGAAAATTGACGGGTAAATCCCAGGAACGAGTCGCTTGATAGCCGACAATGCCGTCATTATTGCCACTAACTCGGGGATCGGGATCGAAGCGGATGGCAGCATCGGTGCCGGTCATTTGCATTTCCCCGCCGAAGTTAGAGATGCTCATGGCGATGACCACCGGCTGCAATGGCGTTTGATAGGCCAATCCAAGATCCATGGCCATAGTGGAAGCATTCATGTTCCAGATGGTTGAGCGAATGAATTTTACGGTGCCACCAATTCCAAATCGGTCGGTCAGGCGGCGAGCGTACGTGAGTCCGATCATCAGATCCTGTGCGTCATATTTTTCGCCGGTTCCTTCCGGGCGCTCTTCGGTGGTGACCTCAATTTGCCCCGAATTCAAAGTGTAGAAAGACGCGGCGACCTTGCCCCAGTTACCAAGATTGAGCATGAGGATGCCATATTCGAGCTTGATGTCGGCAAACCAACTGATATGGTTAAAATAGACCTGATTCTGGGTCAGATCGGCTCCCAGGGCCGGATTCCAGTAGAGCGAAGTGACATCGGTGGCCAACGCGCCGGCTGCTTCGCCCATGCTCATGATGCGGCTGGCCGGGCCGATTTGCAAAAAGCCAGCAGCCGTTGTGCCAACCTTCGTTTGCGCCTCTGCTGAGAGGACCAAACAGAAAACTATGAAAATGACAAATAGACTTTTTTTCATGGGTGTTCATCCTTTTATTAGGTGCCGATGCAATTTAATAATGCATTCAGGGTTAATCGATCCATTGTTGTTTTAACAGAAATGGCCGCGCTAATTCACAATGGCAAATTTGCCAATGTGCTGGCCAATGCCAGGGGCATCGACATGATACACATATAGCCCAAATGCCACTTCCAATCCATCTCTGGTTCGCAGGTCCCACTTGACGGTGCCATCGCTCAGGCCATTGTGCTCCAGCGTCGCCACCAGATCGCCGTAGACGGTATAGATTCTAATGGTGCATTGAGCAGGCAAATTGATAAATCGAATGATTCGTTCCCCACGACCTCGCAGATAGGGCTGCCGTTCCAAAATCGAGGATACCACATAAGGGTTGGGAACCACTTTCACCTGCTTTAGCACGGATTCCTCTACTTGATCGAGCCGCTTTCCCTTCAACGTGCTGTAGCGATAGCTATCGGTGGTAAGAAACGGGATTTTATTAATAACATAATATTTGTCGCCGCTTTGCGGCAGGATCCACTGGCCGGCAGGAAGGGGATTGCCTTCGTTGTCTTTGGGTTCGCTGAAGGTGATCTTCCAGGCCCGCTGGAAACGGCTATCTGTAGGTTGTCGCTTGTACAGAGTAACAATCCGTTCGCCCGGATCGACCTGACCGTTTTTGGAACTGGATAGCTCGTCCAGCCAAACCAATACTGGCTGATTGGACTGCAATTCATAGACTTTGAAGTTGACCGGCCCTTTGGTGCGGGTGGTGGATGAATTGTAGGCGCTATCCAGCACGGCACCGGAATCGCCGAATTCAATCACGAACGATTTGGGATAAATTACATCGGGTGTCCACTGTTCCAATTCGGCGACCAAATTCGTTTTGGCAGCTTGGTCCCAGCCGGACTGCTTCACCGTAGATTCCAGGTCGGGATATTCATTGTTGAAGGTCAGCACAAAACCCTTCAGCAAAAACTCACGCGACCAGGTGGTTTTGTAAGCCCCATTGGGCTCTTTGGGAATCGGCTCATTTTCCAGCAGAAATTGCCCCGTGGTCTCATTAAAAATCGAATAGTGGGTGGTTAAATAGGTATAGCCAGTTCGAGTTGTTAGCGTATCGAATTGAACCACGTAGCTGGCGTCTTCGAGCAGATCTGGGGCCACCACTTCAACTTCGACCTTGCCGGTGGCCAGGCCAGCATCGTGATTAAGCGCACCGGCGACATCGGTGCTGCCCGGACTAACATCGCTGGGCGGCGCGTTTGGTGTTACTTCGGCAGTGTTGGGGTCCATGTAGGTGATAATGCCGCCAGTCACCACAATCGAAGCTGGCGATTCAGAAGGGGTGATGGGAAATAGGTTTTCAAATTCAGATATACCCCGTTGATAAAAATCCATGTCATAGCCTTTGTCGTACGCCGTAATCGCATAATAATAGGTCCGACCATTAATTACATCTCGATCGACGAAGTAGTGTCGCAAGCCGGTATCGTCACCCATGTAGAAATGAATTCCCAATGGATTGCCCACTTCCTCACCCAATTGCAGCGGATGCGGGCCTTTTAAGCCATCCACCAGGTCGAATTGAGCCATTGGCTTGCCAAACAGAAATGCCTGATTGCCTGAGGCATCGGTGATGGATTGCACGTCCAGAAACTGGGGATCCGTGGAGCGATAGATGCGATAGCCTTCAAAATCATAACCATAAATCGGATCACGACTCAATTCTGCCAGATCATCCCAGATGAGGACGACTTGCTTGTCGCCTGGAACAGCGGTGAGCTTCGGCTGCCGCGGTGGTCGGGCGAAGCGATAGTCGGAATCGTAGATTCGCTGGGCCACATTGCCATTTTGTAGCATCGATTGTTCGTCGATGCCGAAGACCCAACAGGTGGAGAAGCGCTCTGTTTTGCGAGCCGGCAAATTAAACGGCCCGCTGCCAAAAATCCAATACTGGTTAACGGACTGCTGCGGTACAGTGAAATAGCCGGGCTTGATGCGCGGCCACATTTTTTCCTCATCGGTAATCAGTACCGTGCCGAACAGCGGTGCGGTGAAACTGGTGAGACCCACCTGATCGCTTTCATCATTGTCCAGCTTGCCAAAATTGGGTTCGCCCTGATCGGGCCGACCGTTGCCTTCGCTGCCATCGGCATCGGGACCGGGATAACCCTCATCCAATGGCCCGGCGCCGTCGGTACCGACGTCATCGATGGATTGAATCCAGTCGCCATCTTCATCACCGCTCCAGTGCTCCCGAGGCTCGCCATATTTGCCGACGGGTCCAAAGATGAGCGTGCCAGCATCATTGGCGCGGCTTTCATCGATTAAACCATCATCGTCGTTGTCCAGGCCGTCGTTCTCGATGCCCGGCGATTCCAGAAATTTCCAGCCCAAATAGCCGGGTGTAATCTCGCGAAATTTGCCCCAAACGCCGATATTGTCATGATCCCAGCCATAGACCAGGTCCAGGTCTTCACGAAATGCTGCATCATCATCGGTAGTCCCGCGGCCTCCGGGGCCAATATCGGCATAGCCGCCGAAAAAGATCGAATCGGACTGAATGTTGTAATTGTAATTACCAGCATTGGACACCTGATAATGGATGAAAATAATGTCCTTTGCCAATGGGTGGGCCCATTGAAACAGCCGTGTTTCCACCTGCATGCCCAGGCCGCGACGATCCGGTTGGTCCAGGTATGGATAAAATTGAAACTCCTCGTTCCAGGTATCATCCATGACGTAGAGCACTTCCTGATCGGCATTGAATTGATTGAGACCGAAATAGCCATTCCATTTTTGATTCCAGGTGTTATCTCTGCCGGGCCAGGCATTGGGCCAGGAATTGGGATTGCGGCTGTTGGCAATTTCCTCCTGGCCTTTGGCAGGATTAAAATACCCGGGCAGCGGATGAAAGGTATACTCGATATTGGTCACCGGATCAATTTCGCTGGTCGCACCGCCCGGGTCACGATAACCATCGGAAATGATGTGAATCGGGACGCCATTGCGATCAATCACGCGAGCAGCGATGAAGCCCGTCATCTCGTGGATGTGATCGTGGCCAGTGCCCGTTGGCCAAACGCCGCCGGCCCCATCGTCCGGATTGCTATCGTTGCCGCGGGCAATGGTACCATAATTGGTGATATCGGTGGATACACGGTTAGAATTGATTATTAACACCCGTCGCAGCTTGGGATCGCTGCGATTGGGATCGATGTAAATCACGCCATTGTGCTGCGCCAATAAGGGTCGGGTTTGGATTAAGATGGCTACAAACAACAGCAGCACTGAAAATAGCCAGGGATGCATCAGGCTGTGGTGGCTTGAAAGCCCGGCCAAGAAACGAAAGATTTGTCTTCTGGTCATCATAATTGTCCTCAGTTTAAAAATCAATTTTTAAACCAAACTTTATTTCCCGGGGCGTTGGTTGTACCACGGGATTCAAACGATAATCATATAACGTATTGATCCGCTCCAATCCATTGTTTTGATGCGCCTGTCGATCGCGCGGATCGACTTCCGGGAATAGGTCGCGGCGGAGCTTATCCAGTAGATTTTCAATTTTCACAAATGCCTCCAGCGACAATTGCCCCACTGTGAATCGCCGATACGCCCGCACATCCATGAATAAATCCCCTTTGAAACGACCCGTATTCCGCAGTTCGTTGATCTCCCGTTGGCGTTTGGTGCTGGGATCAGGCGGTGTGAAGGGGTAGCCGGAATTCATGCGCATGATCATGCTGCAGCCCCAATGTTGCTGGGAGTAGTTCAGAAACGCGTTGATCGTATGGCGCAGATCCCAATTCAACGGAATGAGGATGGTCTGGCTTTCGGTTAATCCCTGCGCATCGAAGAAGACCTGCTTGGGATCGCTGGCAATACCTTTGGCAACCTGATAGGTATAATCCAGACCGGCATTCAAACCTGCTGCTGGAAACCGGAATTCAGACGATAGAGTAATGCCTCGCACGGCACCATAATCGGTGTTGATATATCGCCCATAGATGATGTCGCCTCGATAGGTTTGATGCAATTCGGTGCCCAGCAGGTTCCGGACATCGCGATAAAAACCGGTGGCATCGACAACCAGAAAATCGGTTACCTGTTGTTGCAAGCCAATTTCGTACATATCGGTCCGCTGAGGCTCTAAATCGGCATTACCCAGAAATGAGCCATATACTCCGGCAACCTCAAATTCTGGGTTCTCATAAAGACGAGAAAACTCGGGGATCTGGAAAAATTGGCCATACGAGGCGTGGATCACGCCCTTTTCTGTGAAAGGAAATGCCAATCCCAAACGGGGCGAGAGCTGAGTTTTGGCTTTGGCCGATTCGTACGCTTGAGCCTCTGGCTGGGGGAAAAGCTTATTGGCTGGATCGCGTAGATCAATGGGAACTTTTGAGTTTGAATTAAAATAATCGAAACGCAAACCCACATTCACAATGAAATCGTCAATTTCGATCTTATCCTGAACATAGAACGCCAACTCCAGCGGCCGTTTGTTATACTGGTTGTGATCCAGTGAAGTGAGCGGCGGAATTCTCGGATTGAAATCGCCGTATTTAAACGGATCGACATCGATCTGGTAATATTCATAATTTAGTGAGTGATAACGTGATTCAGCGCCAAATTTGAACAGATGTAACTTCGTTGCTTGCCAAACCACATCGGCTTTGAGGCCGAACGACTTGCTGGTTCGGAAAAATTGCGACGGAATGACTCCGCCCGTAGAAAATGTATTCTGCGGCGGCGATCCCCGGCGATAAATTGATCGGTAACGAAGATCATAGGGATCTTTGTAGACGTAGCTTTTCAAGTCGTTGAATGTGTAGGCAAAATTCAGATTATAATACAAGCCCGGCGTCAAAATGTGCACCGCTTTGAAGAGATGATTATAAGCTGTGGTAAAGTTGGTTGGCAAAGCGTCCGGATTGAGTTTGTAATAATGATTATAATTTTTGCCTTCATTTTTATTGGCCATAATGTTGTAGCTGAGTTTGATAGCCGGCGAAAGATTGTACGATAATTTCAATTGGCCCGAAAAGCTCTGATAAGGGTTCATGGGCACGCGCTGGTTGTCTCCGGTTTCCTCGATATACCATTCGTTCGGGTTGGTGGCGCTGAAATTGGACGAATCGCCTGGCACAAATCGTCGCGTGCCATATAGCCAATTATCCTGATCAACCACCCGGGCTGAGGCAAAAAATTTCAAATCTTTGAATAGCAGCGGCCCACTCAAGCTGGTCTCGTAATATTGCTGCGCCAGCGGACTAAAGTCGTCGATATGGTTAAATACATCCGTATGATTCGATAGAAAATCTCCCACATAGGTGGTAAAGTTGCCAGTGAATTGGTCGGTGCCGTCTTTGGTCACAATATTGACAATACCGCTCATGGCCTGGCCATATTCGGCATTGAATGTGCCGCTGATGACCTCCAATTCCTGAATGGCATTATTTTCAACGGGCAGCGCTATCGAATTGGTGAACGGATTGGAGACGACAATGCCGTCGACATAGTACTGAATTTCAGACGATCGGCCGCCGCGAATGTGCAGACTGCCATCCAGGCCTCTGGTCACGCCTGCCTGAATTTCCATGACGTCCTGAAAGCTTTCCACGGGCAGAGACTTGATGTCTTCACCGGTAACTTTGGCTGAGGCCGAAGTTCGATCCTTTACGATCAACTGTCGCTCAGCCGTGATCACCACTTCCTCTCCCTCAATGGTTTGAGGCATCAGTTCGAAATTCAGTCGGGTAGTCTGGTCCACGGATACATTTACCGGTTTTCGAATGACCGATTGATAGCCAATGTACATGACCTTGACGACATAGTTGCCAGGCCGAACATTCAGGATGAAATATTCCCCTCTGATGTCGGTGGCTGCCCCGATGGGGAGATCCAGGGGAATCTCCTTGCCATCCACGACTTGTGCATTTACGATTACGTTGGCATTGGGCAAGGGATTTTTGCTATCGGCATCCACCACGCGGCCGGCAATTTTACCAGTTGTACCTGCCATAACTGACGGCGGAGAAAACGTCGGGCCATCATTGATACCATCGACAGCAAAATAAAATAGAAGGAATGAAAGGATCAGAAGGGTTTGTTTTGCTCTCATAACGAAAGGTCCATGGGTTAAGGGTTCATAATGAGATTGAAGGGTTGTTTGAAATATCGTTTGACAAGTAAACTTTACAAGAATGGACAAGAAGTTTACTAACAGAATATTAACCAAATTTATTAAAATTGTCAAGTAAAAAATTTCATCCTGATAATTTTTTTGCTTACGGCTGAAGGTTACATTGCCAATGGGACGGCTAGCGCAATCAACGGCGCCAGAGCGGTTAAGAAATAATTTAGAACGAAGCTGGTTGCTGAATAAATTCTTGCTTAAAACTCATAGGCCAGCGGCTTGAAAAAAATAAAAAAGGTAAGGGTTGAAAGCTTAATCACCCGAGGTAAGTTCAAAATCTTGTCTAACCGTAAGGCAGATGGAGCTGCAATGATATTCCATCATCTGCATCGGCCTTTATATCATATCTGGATCAGGTATTTTGTTGATCCCGCCTGAGAATTTTGGAGACAATACTGACCCAAGCCATGCACGGTTGGCGTGCAAACGGCTCCTGTCCTGGCAGTTATGCCTTGCCAGCAACAATTGGATGGCCATGCTTTGTTTTTTTAATTATCATCGACGGCGCAGCTTTGTTCAACTAGTGGCCGAGTGTTGGGTTGGGCCCAAAATCTCCCTGGCAATTTCGTATCCCAATTCAATATCTTTGGCCAGCGCTTTGGGAGAAAAATTCAAGACATCGACAAATTGGCGAGTCACGCTCGGCGTTATGGTAATCAGGTTGATCACTCGATATTTTTTTTGCGGATCTGCGCGTCTGGCTTTCACGGCCTCGTTGATTTTCTGGAGGGTGAGAATATCTTCACGGAGCGCTTCATTGTACATAATCATAAATGAGCGAATTCCGACTCGAATGGAATCGTTGAAATCCTGTTGTTCCTCATTCATCTCCAGTGGGAAGCAATGAAGTAAATAAATGGTGGTGCAGCCGGCATCAATGGCCAACTTGAGCGGCGCGACGTTGCGCGTGCCGCCATCCACATATTGTCGCTGCTCATAATTCACAGCTTTGAAAACCACGGGAATGGCCGTAGAAGCTAATAGCATTCGACGATAGTCGGGGTGTGCTTTGTCGATCGAAAGATAGGCGCCGGATTGCAATTGCACCACACCAATTTTCAAATCGATGGGACTGCCCTTCAATTTTTCGGGATCGACGTACTTCTGAATCAATCGCCAGAGCGGGGTATTGTCATACAGACTCCGATAGAGCTTCCAGAATTTCAACCAATTCACGCGATAAATATCAGAATTGCCGCGAATGCTTCGCCAGAGCTTTTCCAGCAACTCCAGATTTTGTTCCTGGGCCCACATGGTGGCATTCAACGAGCCCACCGAAATGCCGGCAATGAATTCGGGCCGAATCCCCTGTTCATACAGGTATTTCATCATTCCCAATTGCCCGGCGCCCTTGGCACCGCCGCCGGACAACACAATCCCGATTTTTTCCTTGGCCATGGCTATTATCTCCTTCTTTTTTGATGAATGGGTCGGATTGCATCGAGCAACCATATCGAATGCAACGATTGATTGAAAGTTATCATTAAAATTCGATTGTCACCTGGAGTTGCTTGCCGTCATCCGGATATTTCAAAATGAGCACCTGGCCTTGTCGGTCGAAAAACCAGCCCGAGGATTCGGCATGGAGCCGATGAATGGAGGCCATGGCTTCCAATGAACGCTGATTGAGTTGAACCTTGCGTGGCGTCGTCGAGATTGCATGAAAGTGAACTCGATAGGACCGATCAGCGGGAGTAAACCTGCCCTTCCGCGGCATGGTGGTCATCACAATTTTTTTGGTATCCGTAACCAGTTGATAGCTGGTTTGACAATAGCCTCCAGTTTCAAAATCATACGACAGGCCATCGTCCTCATAAAATGAATTTTCGCATGCGCCGACTTTGGGATAGATGTGCAGAATAAGCGGATCCAACTTTTTTTCGCCGACGTACTGCTGGGTCTCTGTCATTGGCACGATTGCGCCAGCTTTGACAAACAGCGGAATTTTTTCTATCGGCGCTGACACCAGTTTTTCAACCGGGCCGCTGATTTTTTCATCGGTCCAGAAATCGTACCAATCACCAGATGGAAAATAGACGGTTCGCGCCGTCTGATGTTCCTGATAGATTGGCGCTACCAGCAGGTCGTTGCCGAATAGAAACTGGTCATCCAGCCCGATGGTTTTGGGGTCAGCTTGAAAGTCGAATACCATTGGCCTCATAATCGGCGTGTTCTGCTTAGCGCTTTCATGAAACGCCTGATAGATATATGGCAAAAGTTGGTAGCGCAATTCGATAAATCGCTTATTGATTTCTTCATAGCGATCACCGAACGACCAGGGTTCCTGATCGGGCGTGTCGATACAGGTGTGGGTGCGAAACAGCGGCGTAAACGTTCCCAACTGCAGCCAGCGGGTGTAAAGTTCTGGGGTTGGCGCCCCCATAAAACCGCCAATATCCATGCCGCAAAATGAGACGCCAGATAGGCTCAACCCCAGACACATGGGAATAGATAATCTCAAATGTTCCCATGATGCGACATTGTCACCCGTCCAGACCGCAGCGTAGCGTTGGACGCCAGCAAAGCCAGCCCGCGTCAACACAAAGGGACGCTGATTGGGGCGTATTTTTCGCACACCTTCGTAGGTGCTGCGCGCCATTAACAGGCCATAGAGGTTGTGCATTTGCAGATGATCCGCGCCGCGGCCTTCATTGTGGAATTGAACAATATCCGGAAAAGTGCCGCCCCAGGTCGCGGGCTCGTTCATATCGTTCCAGAAGCCCACCACCCCATCGTTGATAATGCCCTCATACAAGCGGCCGAACCACTCCCGAGTCGCAGGCTTGCTGAAATCCGGGAAATAACACCAGCCCGGCCAGACCTGCCCCTGATACAGAGTGCCATCGGGATATTTGCAAAAATGATCACCGGCAATCCCCTCGCGACAAGCCTGATAATTTGAATCCACTTTGATTCCGGGATCGATAATCACCGCCACTTTGAAGCCCATATTTTTCAGTTCGCTCAACATTTTTTTGGGGGCAGGAAACCGTTCCGGATGCCAGGTGAAAACTCGATAGCCGTCCATATAATGGATGTCCAGATAAATGGCATCGCAAGGGATCTGCTTCTGACGGAATTTCTGCGCCAGCGCCATTACCTCACTTTCAGGATAGTAGCTCCAGCGACACTGCTGATAGCCGAGACTCCATTTGGGCGGCAATGGCATTCGGCCGACCAATTCGCCATATCGCTCCAGCACTTTGCTAAAACCTGGGCCATAAATCAGATAATAATCCAACTCACCATCATCAGCGCCAAAGCTGAAGAACTGATCGGTGCCTGCGCCAAAATTGAACTGGGAGCGGAAGCTGTTATCCAGATAGATTCCAAAGGCCCGCCCCTGATAAAGTCCAATGAAAAATGGATGCGATTGATAGAGCGGATCAAAAGTAGGACTATAACCAGGAATGTCTGAATTCCACATCGTAAAAAAATGTCCCTGCTTATTCAAACCACGGGTCTTTTCACCCAGGCCATAAAATGCTTCATCATGCAGTTCTTTCCAGCAGCACACTTTGCTACCGCTCCAGCCCATGCCATAGGAATGATGATCCTTGCAAACGAGCTGGCCCGATTTGTCATAAAATGCCAGTCGACAGGGAGACTTCTGGATCACCAGGCGCACTTCGGGAGTAGCGATTGCCAGGGTCGCTCCAAAATCTTCCAATGAAACAATTTGGGCGGTCCTGGTGATGGGCAAAACAGAGTAGGAGCGGTTCTCTGGAAATTCATCATCGGTTGTCAACCGAATGCGAAATAGATCGTCAGCCAAAACGGTGATTTGCAAGCGAGCATTGGTGCAGCGGATGTCCAGCATCGAGCCCAGTTGATTGTAGTCGGTCACATTGCCAATAAATTGATAGCTCTGGGAAAAGATTTTGCCTGCGATGACCGCAGAAAGCAAAAAACCAATCATGAACACTTTGTGCATAACGGTGCCTCCATTCATCGGGATGGAACTTGAATTGGGATCGTCAGTTTACCCATTAATTTAATACAGGAGAAATTAACATGCAATCAAAAAAAGCGGCAGTCTATACCCGAACCGGTGATGAAGGGACTACAGGGCTTTTCGGAGGGTCAAGAATTCCTAAAGATTCGCTCCGGGTAGAAGCCTATGGTACCATTGATGAATTGTGTGCGGTCATTTCGGTGGTGAAAACAACGGCGGTCAGCCAGGCGGTGTTCGATCTGCTGTGCCAGTTGCAGGACTATTGTCACGATATCAATGCCGAACTGGCTGCGGACGAAGCGGGTATCAAACTGCTAAAAAAAACGCTCACAGCAGAGGATGTCACTTTTCTTGAAAATCTAATCGACAAATTTGATGCCGAACTGCGTCCCCTGGATCACTTCATTGTGCCGGCGGTCAAACCAGCCACTGCATTTCTGAATCTGGCGCGAACCGTTTGTCGGCGGGCTGAACGGCGATTGTGGGCGCTGTATCGGCAGCAGCCATTCAATCAGAACATCATCGTGTTTTTTAATCGCCTGGCAGATCTACTGTTCACTCTGATGCGATATGAAGGAGAAAGAGATGGAGTTCAATGAATTGATCCAAAAACGGTATTCGGTGCGTGCCTATCAGAGCAAGCCGGTGGAAGAAGCGAAGCTGCGACAGATTCTTGAAGCAGCCAATTGGGCACCTACCGCGGCCAATCGGCAGCCTTTCAAGATTGTGGTGATACAAACCAGGGGCAAAGAGGCAGAATTGAAGCGGCTCTATCATCGGGATTGGTTCAGTCAGGCGCCGCTCGTCATCGGTATCTGCGCGGTCACCTCCGAGGCGTGGTCCCGCATGGATGGCAAAAATTACGCCGAGGTCGATGCTACGATAGCCATGGATCACCTCATTCTGGCGGCTGCGAATTTGGGCCTGGGCACCTGTTGGGTCGCGGCCTTCAATCCCGATGTCGCCCGAGAAATGCTGGCGTTGCCGCCGGATGTCGAGCCGATCGCATTTACGCCGCTGGGCTACCCTGCCGATGAGCCGAAACCCAAAAAACGAAAATCGCTCTCAGACCTGGTGCGGTATGAGAAATGGTAAATAATCGTCGTAAGCAAGCAGTGATAGCGGCTCCTGAAATCGGGCTCGCTGCGGCGGTCGAAGCATAAAGGAATGACGGACTGCTGGAATGTTGACACCATCAGCGCAGCAGCAACAGCCGTCTCAGTCGCGTTTCCTGCCCATCGAACCGAAGCTGGTAGAAATAGGTGCCACTGGGTAACTGACGGCCGGCATCATCCCTGGCATCCCATTGGCATTGATGGAGGCCTGGCGGCTGTTGTTCCTGAACCAGGCGGCGCAGCCGTTCCCCTATCAAGTTGAAAATAAATAACTCCACCAGGCCACTCCGATGCAACTGGTACCGAAACGTGGTGCTGGCATTGAACGGGTTGGGATAATTTGATAACAATTCAAAAGTGGCCTCGGCTGGCAGTTCTGCTCTTTCAGCAATGACCACCGGACTCACTGCAGCCGTGTCCAGCGGGAAAAAGGTGTACGCAACCCCGCCTTTGGCAAACCAGGAGCGTGAGAGATCATATTTATTGAAGACGTGGGCATAGCCATCATAAGTTCTAGCAGGATCATGCACAATAGGATCGCCATTTTCCGTAAATCCCGCCAGCATCACCAGATGGCCGCCATAGAGTGGGGGACCGATGGACATGCCGATCCGCCCGCCTTTGGCCAGCACCTCCCGGGCCTGGCTCCAGGTGCGATAGCGGGTAACGGTTCCCTGGATGCCATATTCCGAGGCATTTTGCACCACGCGTGGCCAAACCCCAAAGATTTGCCAATAGGGATCGTAGGTGTCCAGGGCAAATTTTAAAGGATCGACCGGAATGTTATAGCTCAATAGGATCATTGAAACCGTGGTCGGCGAACAAATACTGCCGCCGAACTCGCTGGAGATCCGATATTGTGCCAGGAACGTCGTGGGAATAAAGATCGCGGCTGGTTTGTCATCCAAAATGGCGTTGTAATCGATCTGTTGCGTGGTACGAGTATCGCTGACAAAGAATGATAGCAACGAAAGCGTCGGCGAAGTTCCTGTGGCGCTTTTTCGTTTGAATTCAACGGCAAACTGCCATTGATTGGCATAATAATAGAGCTCGACAATATCGATATCGACCTGACCGCCGGAGAAAGAGGTAGTTTTAGACGGCCAAAAATTGGTTTTCCAATATCCTACATCCAGCCAGGGCGACCAACCAGAAGTATAGGGCACCCGAATGAGCACTCGAAAAGCACCGCTATCCCCCGGTGCGGTGCCATTCCAGGAGGGCAGACCCATATTGAATGGATAGCGTGAATATTGCGGGCCCAAAATTAGGTAGCCTGTGGTGGCACCATCGATGAGTTGAATCCGCTGGCCATCATCAGATTGAATGATATTGCTAATAAATTCAGCGTAGTAAATCAGCGAATCGCCGGACGCGATGATGAATTGCTGGTCGGGATAGGGTATTGATTGGGTGAATCCACTTGAAATTATATCAAGCAAGCTAAAAGAGAGAAACAGAATAAATAAAATTACACGTGAGCAGCGTTTGATTTTCATATCCAGGTAATACTCAAGATCATAATTTTAGACCATAGAGATTTTTGAATTTTTATGTTACGCCCCTGTCTAATAGCCCTGTTATTCAATAGAGCTGTGGAGTTGAATTTATTCATGTTGATGACTTGACTGAACCGATAAAAATGCTACAAACGGTCAAAAACCAAACATACTTTTCTGTGATGGCGAGGCGGTTGTTGCTAAAACCATCTTTATAGCAGTGGACTTTTTCGCTCTCCGCCGTTCTTCTATAAATGACATGCAAGCTTAATTTATTCCCATGCAGAGCAGATTTATTCTATTTTTCATGCCTCTTAATTTTGATCCTTCAAAATGTGCAATAATTCAATGGGCGTGACGAATTGAATCCAATCAGAAACTGCCGCAAATTGAGAATCGTAAGCGACAATATAATCGCAGTTGTGTACCAAAGCCATCATGGCATGGGGAATATCAGAAGCATCAGGGATTGAAATGAACGAGGCTAATCTTACTCGGTCGGCTCGTTTTAACAATGGAATTAATTCGATTTTATAAGATAATATTTCTCCCAGAGCTTTTCGTGCTTTTTCATTGGCTTCGTGCTCGGGAAAATTATCCATACAAAATCAATAAACCTCCAACAAGGTATAGAAAGAAATCGCGATGATTAGCTTATCCTGTTTTAGATAATCGAATATCTCAGCTACTTCAGCATATCTATCTGGTTCAGCCTTTGTCCCAAAGATGAAGGAGTTCACCGCGGTGGTATCCAGATAAATTTTGATTAATTCCACTTTAGCTTCTCCAGAGCACTTTCGGGCTGTTCAACAAACTTGACCAAAAATTCCGAGACCGCAAGAGCAATCGCAGCTATCCCCTGCTCTTCCAGAACTTTCATGCTTTTCTTTCGTGCTTCTAAAGTTGCTTTTTGAATATCTTTGGTTTTTAGATCGATGAGTTCTTCTGGTTTCATCAAAAGACTCCTTAAGTGAATCGTTGATGATAACTGAAATCATAAAGCTAAGGAATAATACCAAATTTAATGCATTTTGTCAAGCGAATTTTAATGATGACTTTTTTGACAATGTTTCTTGGCCTAATCATTCTTGCAATTTCTTAAATGGGAAGTTAGGCCTATTTTGCTACATCATAAATACTGATTCCATTGCTCCAAGCGATGGAATCAGCAAAATGGTCTTATCCCCCCGAAACCGGTGGCTGCAAGGTGATGATCTCGCCATCCTTCGGCTGATAATCCAGCCGTTTGAACTGGCCATTTACAAAGGCAAAGGCGATTTGATTGGCGGGAATTTCGAAACGATCCAAAATTTCTCTCAACGATAATCCCACTTCGACCTCAACCTGGCGCGTGTATTGATCCACATTGGGCTTTAATTTTTCTCGAAGCTTGCCACCTGATTTTAGATAAATTGTCATCTTTAAAATATCCTGGTTGGTCAAATCTCAATAAAGAAAATCCAAAATTCAAATAAATTCTAATCTTCAAATCCCAAATTCCAATAGATCATCAATGT
This sequence comes from Candidatus Zhuqueibacterota bacterium, assembly GCA_034505795.1. Lineage (GTDB taxonomy): Bacteria > Zhuqueibacterota > Zhuqueibacteria > Thermofontimicrobiales > Thermofontimicrobiaceae > Thermofontimicrobium_A. The sequence continues at coordinate 47,923 of JAPDQM010000011.1, read as the reverse complement.
CGACATTGAGAATGGGCGCAAGAAAGTTTGGAAATTGAACTTTGAGCAATCGAGAATTATTGGGAATTTGGATGTTGCAATTTGGAATTTCATTTCTCACATCGCTTTGGGTTTCAATTTTTGTCCCCTCACTTTGGGAATGCCATTGGGTAACGGCTTGCCGAGCAGGCCAATTTTTTGCAAATCTTCGACCACATCATCCAGCCCCAAATCCCGCAGCACCGCCTCAGTCGGATTGCCATTTTTATCCCAGCCTCGGGCCTCATAATATTCATCCAGCATGGCATTGATTTGCGCCAGTGTCAGAATTTTGCCTTTGGCCGGACCATTCGGAATTGGCTCTTCGTAATAGCGAGCCGGTGGCATATCGTGAATTCTGCCTGGGCCACCATTACGCTGGAGAAAATGAGCACGGGTCAAATTCCAGATTTTCTCTGAGGTTTTCAAAAGATCGGCCTCGGTCATGTTCCAGCCAGTGATGTGGTTGAGCGATTCGGCATATTCATTGGGCAACACGTCCAGCTCGCCCCAGAACAGCCGACAGATGCTGAGCGTATCATAAAGCGGTCGAATGTGCTGCAGATAAACGACGACTGGCGCTTTGCCTTTGATCTCATCCCGGCCTAATTCCAGATCGACCGTGATGGACCAACTGCGATTGTGATGGGCACCGATATCCGCCGTCATGAATGACAGCAACATCGATGGCGCCCAGCGGGATTCGTAGCCGCTGCTCTCCAATCCCTTCTGCTGCATGGCAAATTTGATGGAGCCTTTGCCCAAAATTTCCGCCGCACCTCTGGTGCCTTTGGCCAGCACCTTGCCAATGCCTTCCTGATAAGCGATTTTTTTTATAATAAATTCGAAATCATCGATATTGCCCCAGCGCAATTCATGGCCATCCAGATCCGCTTTGGTGATGATGCCCTTTTCATAGCATTCCATGGCAAACGCCACCACGCTACCGCCGCTCTCGGTATCCATGCCGAGATTATCGCAGAGATAATTGCCATAGGTGACATCGTGAATGCTGGTCATGGCGCAACTGCCGCCGATCAGGGCAATGGTTTCGTACTCCGGGCCTTCGATATAGACATCGCCGTGTTTGGTTTTGGCACGAGAATATTTGCCGCAATTCATCCAGCAGCCGAAGCAGGCTTTGTCAGTCACCTTGCAGTCCTCCACCAGCCGCTCGCCATCAATGGTCGGCCAGTTCTCATAATAAGACGATTGAAAATTTCGAGCTGGAAACGCCGCCTGATCATTGGACCAGCCGACGAATAGGGCCGTCCCATATTTCTGCCATGGTGCCATGTTGGGATGGGATTTCGTGCGCTGGATAATCGCTTCGGTTTGTCGGGTCAATGATTTCAGGTCATAAATCGGAAATGACTTCGTCCCTTTTACCGCAATGGCCTTGACTTTCTTTGAACCCATCACGGCACCAACGCCGCAGCGACCCGCATTGCGGCCAAAATCATGCGTGATGCAGGCAAAGACAACGCCATTTTCTCCGGCTGGCCCAATGGTCGCAATTTCGAAGTCTTCGCCCAGTTCCTCCTTCAACTGTTTCTCAGTGTCGATCGAGCCTTTGCCCCAGAGATGCTGGGCCGGGCGTAGCTCTACTTTGTCATCCTCGATAAAAAGATAGACTGGCTCGGGCGAAATGTCATCAAAAATGATTAGATCATAGCCAGCAAATTTCAGCTCTGGCCCAATATGTCCGCCCACGCTGGAATCGGCATGGCCATTGGTTGCCGGCGAAATCGCCCCAAAGCCGCATTTCGAGCCCGCGGCCACAAAAGTTCCGGTGAAAACCCCAGGCGCAACGATCAATTTATTGTTCGGTCCCAACGGATCGGCATCTCTGGGCACTTCATCATATAAAATCTTTGCTACCATGCCGCGTGCGCCCAGCCATTCTTTGGCCAGATACTCGGGTAGCGGCTGTTTCGTTATCTGTCGCGTCTTGAGATTGATTCGCAGCATCTGTCCTGCAAAACCATACATTTTTTATCTCCTCACCTATGAATAAGATTCTTAATGCAAAATTCCAAATCACAAAAAACAAATCCCAAACAAATTCCAGGCGTCAATTTCCGAAACCTCAAACATTGTTCACAGAAAAGGAGCCGTTTTGAACATTGAGAATTGGGTATTACTGGTCATTTGGAGTTTGATGTTTGTTTTTTTTCTTCTTGATCCCAATAAGTTCAATCGACTCTCACCAGTGCTCCGGTATTACAAACCTCCACACACTTAAAACAAAAATCGCACTTGATTGGAATATTCACCTCATCGTGCACAAACATGACACCGAAGGGGCAGGCGTCGACACAGACGAGGCAGCGGGTGCATTTGTCTTCATCGATGAAATAGACGCCATCCTTCTCATAAATGGCGTCTTCGGGACAGGCTTCGGCACATTTGCCGCATTGGGTACACACCCAGGGGCGAAACGTGCCCGGCACCGGAAATTTGGCCTCGATCCGCAGCGCGGCTTTACGAGGATTGATCTCATTGAAGTGATAAATGGTACAGATCTGACGACATAAGCGGCAACCAGTACAGGCAGCTTTGTTCACTTTGATTTGCATTCATTGTCCTCCGCAACAGGAAATTTTGCTGCACAAATAACTTGATTCAAAATGAATATATTAAAATAGCCAATAAAAAGCAAGGAGAAATTTGGCGAAGCAAGCGCCCTGACATGGCTGTTGGCTTTCATGGTGTTTGATGGCTTAATTATTTGGCGTTGCCCTGTTGTAGCAGCCATATTTTGAAATCACATGTTCGTTCTTTAGGCTCGCTCGAGCATTTTGCATGGTCTCCCGAGCATTTTGTATACTCTCCCAAGCATCTTGCATGGTCTCCCGAGCATTTTGCAAGCTCTCCCGAGCATTTTGCAGACTCTCCCAAGCATCTTGCATGGTCTCCCGAGCATTTTGCAGACTCTCCCGAGCATTTTGCAGACTCTCCCGAGCATTTTGCAGACTCTCCCGAGCATTTTGCAGACTCTCCCGAGCAATTTGCATGGTCTCCCGAGCATTCTGCAGACTCTCCCGAGCAATTTGCATGGTCTCCCGAGCATTTTGCAGACTCTCCCGAGCGTTTTGCAGACTCTCCCGAGGGTTTTTTCATGTCTCCCGAGTATTTTGAAAATTTTCCAGAGCATTTTATCGATTTTTTAAACGTAGACTCAGACAATTTGCAACTGCGTTCAGACCGTTGAATTGCTATTCAGATTAGAAAATAACATGATCCAGCATGGCGAAATGCATTAGACAGATGGTCGAAGGCGATGTTCAGTCATCAACAGTAGCAATCGGGGCTTATGGCTCATCATTCGTGCGTGATCGAAAATACTAACCTCTCGGAAAATGGTTAACAACGATCACCAAAGACAACCTGGATTTACTGGTTGAAGAGGAACAATGCTGCGTGCCTTCGATATAGTGGGTTTGTTCAGACGCCACCCGGCTGGTCAATAGGGCTGAAATTCAACGCTCGTCAAGAAACTGACCCAATGAAAAATTTCTTGACTTTTAAGATACTTTAGAGTATCTTACTCCTGAGTATCTTAATTCAATCAAATGAAAAGGAATGTCAATGTTCTACAACCGAGAAGCAGATCTCAAGCGACTAAATGAGCACTTTAGGGACAATCGAGCGCATTTGTTGATCGTGTACGGCAGAAGGCGGGTTGGCAAAACGGAACTTTTGAAACAGTTTGCCCAGGATAAGGATTGCATTTATTTCCTTGCCGACCTTTCCAGTGATAAGGATCAATTGAACGAGTTCTCTGAACGAATCAGGCTTTTGGCTGGCGATGATTCGCTGCTCGAAAATCCGTTCTCCAACTGGAATGCCCTGTTCGCCTACCTGCGAAAATTAGCATTGAAACGACGTCTGATCGTTATCATCGATGAATATCAATATCTGCAAGCGAGCAACCGGGCGATCGCTTCAATCATTCAAAAAGCCTGGGATGAGGGATTAAAAGATACGTCTATTTTTCTGGTGCTTTGCGGTTCTTATATTTCAATTATCGAACAGGAGTTGCTCGGGTACAAAAGTCCCCTTTATGGCCGACGAACTGCTCAATTTTTCATCGAGCCAATGAATTTTTATGAGGCAAGTGCTTTTTTTGAGCGCTATTCGATTCAGGATAAAATTCGTGCTTATGGCATTCTGGGCGGAATTCCAGCCTATCTACTGCAATTCGATCCAGAACGTTCCGTCGAAAAGAATATTGAGTCTTCCTTCCTTTACAAAGATGCGTTTTTATACAATGAAACTCGCTTCTTATTGATGGAAGAATTGCGAGAGCCCAAAAACTATTTTTCCATCTTAAAGGCCATCGCTTTTGGGGCGACGCGCATCAATGAGATCGTTCAACAAAGCGGCCTGGATCGGGGTATAGTTGTAAAATACCTGGATGTGCTGCAGAATCTGAGAATTATTCATCGGGAAGTGCCAGTGACTGAGCAGAACCCTGAGAAAAGCCGGAAAGGCATTTACCGGATTCAGGATCACTATTTTCAATTTTGGTTTCGATTCATTATGCCCAATCAGAGCTTTATCGAAGAAGGTCGCCGGGATTTTGTTTGGCAGCAGCGCATTATGCCTTTGTTAGATCCGTTTTTAGGTCCAGCTTTCGAACAGGTGTGCATCGATTTTTTGAAACGAATCAATGGCAAAGATCGTCTGCCATTCCAATTCGATAAAATTGGGCGCTATTGGATGGGTGAAACCGAAATCGATATCGTAGCTTTCGATCTGAATCGCGACCAGGCGTTTCTGGCAGAATGCAAATGGTCAACCAAACCCGTGGGGATAAATATTCTCGATGAGCTGGCAAGAAAGTCTGCTGTCATCCAGAATGAGATGAATTTTAAACAAACGTATTACGGAATTTTTTCCAGGTCGGGTTTTACCGATGCATTATTGAAAATGAATCGACCGGATTTGTGGCTGTTTGATTTGGATGATTTAGGACTGTGAATTAATTTAGTTACTCATTTGCTAAAGCAATCTCGTTTTTCAATGAGCAAGGATCATTCGTAAATGGGAGGGTTATTTAATTCACGTCCCTTAATGATTGATTAGACTGCCACAAAAGCTTCCAGAGAATTCGCATCTTTGAAAGGGCAGGCGACAATCCAACCACGGGCAGCAATCGAGGGTTCGAGCCGTGTTTTGCGGGGCGGTTCCTGGGGCTACGTTGCCAGCTACTGCCGCTCGGCGAATCGTAACCTCGTCAACCCGGGCCTCCGTTATGGCGATTGCGGGTTCCGCCTGGTGTTCGTCCCGTAGTTCACCCTGTGAAATAGGAGAATAATATGTCCTATTTTTATGTTTACGTGCTTCAAAGTGAAGTTGATAAGAAATTATATACTGGTTATACTTCTGATTTACGCCACCGTTTAGAAGAGCATAACGCCGGAAAGGTAAATTCAACGAAAAACCGACGCCCATTGAAATTAATCTATTTTGAAGGTTTTCTTAATCAACAAGATGCTACTCATCGGGAAAAATACTTAAAGACAACTTACGGTAAGAGATATCTGAAAGAAAGGCTGAAAAATTATTTCACAGGGTGAAGTTGGTGCCATATTCAGCCATACCCTTGAGTTCATCCTGTGAAGTAGCTTGCTATACTTCACAGGATAAAGTTGTTAGCACGGAATGAGCGAGGCGCAAGGGACGCAGCGCTGAGCGAATGGAGGGACAACAACGAGCGGCGCGGGTTCCCGGTTCAGGGTTCCCGGTTCAGGGTTCCCGGTTCAGGGTTCCCGGTTCAGGGTTCCCGGTTCAGGGTTCCCGGTTCAGGGTTCCTGGTTTGGCGGTTCAATACCCCCCCCTCTGAACTGGATACCATGAACCGCTGAACCTCTGAACCCTGAACCCGTTCCATAAGCATCTTTTTGAAAAACGGTTCCAGAGAATTCCATCCATGCAAATGAAAAATAAATTAAGATCTGGCCCGGATAAAACCGCTTGCTTTTCTGCTTTAAATTCGCTATTTTCTCTCCATCAAAATAAGATTGCTCATTCAATTTTTATCCTGGCATCAAAACCGAAATTATGAAAACCATCAACTTCATCATCTTTTTCAGCATTGTGCTGGCCATCTATGGTTCGGCGAATTATTACATTTTCATTCGGGGCTGGCAGACAATTCCGCAGGAATCTCGATTCAGAATTCCTTATCTCATCTTATTTCTGATTCTGGCGCTTTCTTATATCATCGGTCGATTTCTGGAAAAGATTTATCTCTCGCTGGTCAGCGATATTTTTGTCTGGATCGGCTCGTTCTGGATTGCACTGTTCTTCTATTTTTTCTTGATCGTGGTGTTGATCGATCTGGCCCGACTGGTCAACCACTGGCTGCCTTTTTTCCATCTGATCGCAAACAATTATGATCGTTTGAAACAGACCGCGCTGATCGCCGCGATTGGTATCGTTTTGGTAACCGTGTTGGCTGGCTTTATCAATGCCTGTGCCTTCCGGGTGCGGGAATTGAATGTTGCGATCAACAAACAGACGAATATGCATAGCATTCGTATCGTGGCGGTTTCAGATATTCATCTGGGAACCATTGTCGGCCGCCAGCGCTTCTGCCACATCGTCAATAAGATCAATTCCCTGAACCCGGATCTGATTCTTCTGGTGGGAGATGTGGTGGATGAAGACCTGGCACCCGTCATCCGGGAAAATCTGGGCGATGCCTTGCAACAGCTCCGATCGAAATTCGGTGTCTACGCCATCACGGGCAACCATGAATATATCGGTGGCGTGGAAGCCGCAGTGGAGTATCTCGAGGCCCATGGGGTGACGATGCTGCGGGATCGCGTGGTCAACATCAACCAGAGCCTCTATCTGGTGGGACGGGAGGATCGCAGCGGCAGGCAATTCGCAGGTCGGCAGCGAAAGGACCTGGCGGAATTGATGGCGCAAGTTAACAAACAACTTCCGGTGATTTTGCTGGATCATCAACCGTTCAAACTAAGCGAGGCCGCCGAAAATGGTTTTGATCTGCAATTGTCAGGTCATACCCATCACGGTCAGCTCTGGCCACTGAATTTCATCACCAACAAGGTCTATGAAAAGAGCTGGGGTTATTTGAAAAAAGGCAATACGCACATCTATGTTTCGTGCGGCGTGGGCACCTGGGGGCCGCCGGTGCGCCTGGGAAGTCGGCCCGAAATTATGAATATCACATTGAACTTTGACACCAAACTTGGTGATCAATGAGCATCCGAGGGGGGGATGATCATGGCTTGAAAACCAAAAATGAAAGGAGCGATATGAATCGACGACAGTTTCTCGAGACCAGTTTATTCGGGGGCGCCGGATTGACGGTATTATCCTATTTGAATTGCGGTTCGAAGCAGATGCCGGAATCCGGCACCTTACCCAGGAGGAAATTGGGCCGCACCGATGATAAATTATCGATCATCGGTTTTGGAGGCATTCTCGTGCGAAATATGGAACAACCTGTGGCCAACGATCTGGTGGCTCGAGCCTACGATCATGGGGTGAACTATTTCGACATTGCGCCGACGTACGGCAACGCCCAGTATCAATTGGGCCCTGCGCTGAAACCGCATCGGCAGCGATGTTTCCTGGCATGCAAAACGCTGGAGCGCACCAAAGTCGGTGCCGAACGGGAATTGAATGAATCGCTCAAACTGCTGGAGACCGATCATTTCGATCTCTATCAGCTCCATGCATTGACCACTGCGGAGGATGTGGAGCAAGCCTTTGGCCCCGACGGCGCGATGGAGTTGTTTCTCAAAGCCAAGCAGGAGGGGAAAACTCGTTACCTGGGCTTTTCGGCACATTCGGAGACGGCCGCGCGTTTGGCCATGGAAAAATTCGATTTCGATACCGTGCTGTTTCCCATTAATTTCGTTTGCTGGTTCAAGGGCAATTTTGGTTCAAAAGTCGTGGCCGCGGCCCGTGAGAAAAAGATGGGGATTCTAGCGCTGAAATCGTGGGCGTTTGGTCCGGTGCCGCCTGGAACCACCAAACCGTACCCGAAGCTATGGTATATTCCGGTGGTGGACAGTGAACTCGCCGCATTGGCCTTGCGATTTACGTTATCTCAGGGCACTACTGCGGCCATCCCACCAGGAGAGGAAACGTTTTTCTGGAAAGCGGTGACTATTGCCCAACAAATTGAACCGATCACAACCGAAGAAAGCCAACGACTGCAGCAGATGGCTATGGAAGCTGTGCCGCTATTTAAATCGAACTAACATTTTTTTGTTTATTCGTCGGTAGCGTCTTTTGTTTTGGCAAACAATACATGTCAGAAAGCTCGGATCTACCGCTATTGTGGCATGAATTCGAATGCTGGCTTTGGCTGCAAATCTTTTTGCAATTGGCATCAAAATTTTCTACGCCAGATTGTTCATCCCCTGGGCTCATCGAACCGGCTGATAAAAACTGGCTCCATTGTCCAACGGTTGAATGAAACCAACTGTTTTTGAAAGCCGATAAAATTGCGCCATTCAACAATTGAAATTTTTTGCATTAAGGCATTTTAAATAACATTCAGGAGGATCAACCACCATGCTCAGATTAAATTTTTTATTGGTTGCCTGGCTAATTTTTATCTGCTGTCAATCCGAACAGCAGCCGCAACAGGCAGCTCAGCGACCGCTACAAAAAGTTTATTACCAAAGCGAGGCCGAGGTGCAACGGCTGCGCGATGCTGGCGCCGAAATTATTGTGCAGCAGCCAGATTATGTGATCATCAAAACGGATAAGATGGTTGCCATTCAGGATTTAAAATCCGAGCCGATTAGGGAAGCGGACATGGTGCAGCGATTGGTGAAAATTTATGTAAAGGATTCGACCGATCGCCAAATCGTGGTGAATTCGGGCATCGATCTCTGGGAAATGAAAAACGATACCGCTATTGCTCGAGCGTATGACATTTATATCGAAAAGCTGCGGCAGGCAGGATTGACTGTGGCAATTATATCCCAGGATGCCAGGCAGCGGGAGGAAAAGTGATGACAGCCATAAAATACCTTGCGCGAATTCTATGCTCCATTATTCTGATATTATTTGGAATCAATAGCACCTGCGACAATGGTCCGACCGATCCCACTGCTGGTTTGTATCATACCTATGCCGAAATCGACGCTGAATTGCATGCACTGGCCAGCAGCCATCCCGCCATTGCAGCGGTTAGTTCCATTGGCAAATCGGTCCAGCAACGAGAGCTATGGGCGATTAAAATCAGCAATCGGGTGAATCAGGATGAAGATGAGCCAGTGGCCGTGCTGCTGGGTTGCCACCATGCCCGTGAATGGATTTCGGTGGATGTGCCATTTTTAATTGCCAAATATCTGGTGGAAAACTATGCTATCGATACGCTGGTGACGCGGCTAATTGATCATTCGGAAATCTGGATCCTGCCCATGATCAATCCTGATGGTCACCAATATTCGGTGACCACGGATAGACTGTGGCGCAAAAACCGTCGCAACAATGGTGATGGCACCTTTGGAGTGGATCTTAATCGAAATTACAGCTATCAGTGGGGCGGACCAGGTTCTTCGGGCGATACGTATTCTGAAATCTATCGCGGGCCATCGCCTTTTTCCGAGCCGGAGACGCAAGCTGTACGAGATTTTTTGCAGCAAGTCGCACCGAAAGCGTTAATTAGCTATCATAATTTTAGTCAACTGATTCTCTATGCCTGGGGTTATACCTATTCCCCGGCTCCGAATAAAGCGCTGCTGGATAGTCTGGCGGTGGTCATGGCGCACAAAATTCGGTCAGTCCATGGCGTAAATTATACTGCCGGCCAGGCGTCGACCCTCTACCTGGCCAGTGGCGATACGGTGGATTGGCTGTATGCGCTTTTGGGCAGTCCTGCCTATACCATCGAATTGCGACCGGCCAGTAGTTATCCAGGATTTGAACTACCAGAAGATCAAATTCAGCCCACTTTTGCGGAAAATCTTCCAGCCGCGCTCTTTTTGATGAATTGGATCACCCGATAATGCGCAGGCGTTCTCTGGTAGCTATTTTCGCCCCTATAAAATTGCAAAATGGTATAACCAGGTCAGCCATAGTGATCAAGCAAAAGTCGTGATAGCTCTATTTAATTTAATGACTAATAAGCGAAGTCATTCGAAATAATTAGAAATAGAAATAGTTGCAATCAAAATAGATGAATTGTGACTGGGTCGCTTTTACGCTCCCGTGGCATACTGTTTGAACACTCTAAACGTGAATGCGGTGGTCGTTGTCAATAATGTCCTGTGACTTCACCTCCGGCAGCGTTATCACAGCGTGTATATCAAGCCAGTAGGGCAATGGAGAGCAGATGGCATTCCAGCCAAAGATATCAATTATTGTAATTGCTGCGCACCAAAAAGAAATTCTAATGCAGACGCTAAAGCGACTTGGTCAGCTCAGCCATCCCAGTTATGAAATTGTGGTCATTAGTATGGTAGAGGAGTTGGACGATGCTGCTGTTTTGAACCTCAATGGTCGGTTGCGTTGGTTCCAGCTTCCATCCGATGAATCCATTTCGCCCCGCAATTGGGGGGTGCAGTTGGCGCGAGGTGAGATTGTCGTTTTCTGTGATGATGCCATAATTCCGACCCAACAATGGCTACAGGCGCACGAGCGGAATTATTCCGATTCGTCAATTGGTAGCGTGGCCGGCAAAATCGTTGAAAACAACGGCGAAATTCAATCGCACAAGGTGGGACAAATCAATTGGCTCACCGGCCAGTTAGTGGAAAATTTCCACAGCAACACTCGCACCAGAATTGACTTTGGCTATGGTTTCAATTTGTCGTTTCGCAAAGAAGCATTGTTGAAGGTGCATGGTTTTGATACTCGATTTATGGGGACAGGCATATTGGATGATGTTGACGCTTGCCTTCGCGTCAAAGCAATCGGTTATGAAATCGTATTCGAACCTGACGCCAGCGTGATCCACCTGGAACCGACTTCAATCACGAACGCGGCAGATTATTGGCAGCGTTGGTATTTTTGGTATGGGCACAATTCGAGCCTTCTATTTTACAAGAATTTTAGCTATCGTGTCGCTCCAATCTACCTTGCCTATCGAATCGTTGAGCTAGTAGCTGCCAGTCTGAAATATCGCCAGCTCAACATTTTCAGGCGCGGCCTTCAAGGACTGTGGAATGGGTACAAGAGCTATCGGTTTCGCGATGGCAATAGCTTTATTGCCACCGCGCCAACCAATCGCCCGGCGATTCATGCTAAGATAGCGCGCTCTGAATTTGCCGTTTCAATGCTTCATACGGCTGTGCACCCACCACGCGCATAATCGAACGACCATTTTTAAACATCATAATCGTTGGAATGCTCTGGATTTGATATTGCGCTGCAATGTGCGGTTTTTCATCCACATTAATTTTAACAACCAGAAGTTGTCCGCTAAATTCCTGGGCGATCCGCTCCAGGCTTGGTGAGACCATTTTGCACGGCCCACACCATTCGGCCCAAAAATCGACCACTACGGGCAGCTCAGATTGCTGTATCAATTGAGTAAATGACTTTGGTAACTTTTTCTTCACGATTAATTATCTCCGCTTTTGTCTATTTTCAATTCACCATCATGATAATCAATTATCAGTCGATTGCCTTGAACAAAATCACCCTGGAGAATTTGGGTCGAAATCTGATTGATCAGTTCTTTCTGCATGATTCGTTTCAACGGCCGAGCACCAAAGATGGGATCATAGCCAGCATCGGCCAGATATTGCTTGGCTGCTTCGGTTAATTGTGCATCCAATCCCTGGCGCACCAGGGCACTGCGAACGAATCGTTCAAACAAAATATCAACAATCGCTTTGATATTCTCTCTCGTGAGCGGATGAAATACAATGATCTCATCGATACGGTTCAGGAATTCCGGTCGCAATCGCAGTCGTAACAACTGTAAAATTTCATTCCGGGTCTCCTCGTAAATTTGATCACGATTGGCATCGGTCATCGACTGGAATCGCTCCATGATACGATCCGCGCCGAGATTGGACGTCATGATGATAATGGTATTTTTAAAGTTGACGACGTGACCTTTGCTATCTGTCAACCGCCCATCATCGAGGACCTGGAGCAAGATGTTAAAGACTTCCGGGTGCGCCTTTTCGATTTCATCCAGCAATACCACTGAATAGGGCTTGCGCCGGATGGCTTCGGTCAATTGGCCACCCTCTTCATAACCGACATATCCCGGTGGCGCTCCGATCAACCGAGAGACGCTGAATTGCTCCATATATTCAGACATATCGATGCGAACGATTGCGTTCTCATCGTCGAACATAAATTCGGCCAGCGCCCGCGCTAACTCGGTTTTGCCCACGCCTGTTGGCCCAAGAAATATAAATGAACCAATCGGTCGATTTTCTTCGCTCAATCCGGCTCGTGATCTCCGAACGGCAAAGGAAACCGCTTCAATGGCCTCATCCTGGCCCACCACTCGGCGGCGCAGTCGATCGGCCATCTTCAAGATTTTCTGTTTCTCGCTTTCCAGCATTTTGCTCACCGGTATTCCAGTCCAGCGAGACACAATTTCAGCAATATCGTCTTCGCCCACTTCCTCTTTTAGCAAAGAACCCTGCTGATGCAGCTCAGCGAGTTCCTGATTCAAGGTTTCGAGCTTTTTATTCAGTTCAGTCATGCGGCCATATTTCAACTCCGCTGCTCGATTGTAGTCGCCCTGGCGTTCGGCTTTTTCGGTATCAATCCGGACCTGCTCGATCTGCTCTTTGGTTGCACGAATTTCTTTGATTTTCTCCTTTTCAGCTTGCCAGCGGCCCTTAAGCTGCGATGATTGTTCTTTTAAATTAGCCAGTTCATTTTTGATGCCCTCCAAGCGCTCCTTCGAAGCCGCATCTTTCTCTTTTTTCAATGCCACCTGTTCGATTTCAAGCTGTTTGATGCGGCGCTCGATTTCATCGATTTCTTCGGGCATGGAATCGATTTCGGTACGCAATTTCGCCGCCGCTTCATCGATCAAATCAATCGCCTTATCTGGCAAAAACCGCTCACTAATATACCGATGCGAAAGTGTGGCTGCTGCCACAATCGCGCCATCTGAAATGCGTACGCCATGATGCACTTCATAGCGCTCTTTCAAGCCGCGGAGAATTGATATAGTCTCCTCCACCGATGGTTCATCGACCATGACCGGCTGAAAACGTCGTTCCAGCGCTTTGTCTTTTTCGATGTATTTGCGATATTCATCCAGCGTTGTCGCGCCAATCAGTCGGAGTTCGCCGCGAGCCAGCATGGGTTTTAACATATTGCCCGCATCTACCGCGCCTTCGGCAGCGCCCGCACCAACAATCGTGTGCAGTTCATCAATAAACAGAATAATACTGCCCTCCGCCTCCTGAATTTCTTTAAGCACCGCTTTTAATCGGTCTTCAAATTCGCCCCGGTACTTGGCACCAGCGATGAGCGCACCCATATCCAGTTGAATGACCCGCTTATTCTTTAGTCCTTCAGGCACATCGCCACTGGCAATGCGCTGGGCAATCCCCTCAATAATCGCTGTTTTCCCAACACCGGGGTCTCCGACCAACACTGGATTATTTTTAGTGCGCCGCGAGAGGACCTGAATTGCTCGCCGGATTTCATCATCGCGCCCAATTACCGGATCCAATTTGCCACGATGGGCTAAATCGGTTAGATCGCGGCCAAATCTTTCCAGCGCTTGATATTTATCTTCGGGATTTTGGTCAACCACGCGCTGAGTACCGCGAATTTCTTTGAGCACTCGATAAATTAGATCCTTGTTTACCCCGGCTGCTTGCAACAGGGCAGCTGAGGGCGAACCTTTCTCGCCGAGAATAGCCAACAACAGATGTTCGGTGCTAACGAATTCATCTTTCAATTGCCGCATCTCGCTCATGGCTGCATTCAGCACGTTGTTTAAGCGCGGGGATATATAAACGCTGCCCACTGCTCCACCGCCAGAGACGCGAGGTAGTTTTTGTAACTCATCTTCGACTCGGCTCTGTATTAAGCCGATATTGACGCCGATCTTTTTCAAAATAGCCTGCGGAACCCCCTCGCTGTCGTCCAACAGCGATTTGAGCAGATGCTCGACTTCGATCTGTTGCTGCCCATTTTCCTGCGCATATTGCTGGGCATGCATTACCGCTTCTTGAGCTTTAACAGTAAATTTATCTAATGTCATGAATGATCATCTCCTTTAAATCGATTTTGATTGTCATTGCCCCCAAAGCAAACAATATGCCATTGAAATTATGCATTGAAATCTGGAAACCTAACATCAAAATAAACATTAGAATTAGTACTGTTTGGTATGCAATTGATCTTCCATTCTCAAAACAGTACTACTGAATTGCAAGTAAAATTGGCAGATTGATATCCATTTGAATATGTCAAAATGATATATTAAGGCGTAAAAAAGCGGATACGAGAGTAATTTTTATTCGTGGCAACTTCAGGTTGAATTAGTTCCGAGACGTGTTCCGGCGCCGCAACTATCGATAACCCGCTTAGCTGCATCATAAATTTGAACGCGATTTGAAAGCTGGCTCAGGAATAACATGGTAGTTTGAAATCGGCAGTTTTTCTATGCCATTGATTGGAGCTGATGCGAAACAAAATAAAAAAGCCCCTGCTGATGCCAGGGGCTTAGGTTTAAGCAAATTTATGTTGTAGATCATTCAAAGAAATACTTCACCGGATTTACCGGTGCGCCATTTTCTCTTACCTCATAATGGAGATGGGGACCTGTTGCCCGGCCTGTTTCTCCGACGAGGCCGATGACATCCCATCGTTTCACTTTTTGTCCTACTTTGACATTGATCTGTGAAAGATGGGCATAAAGAGTTTCTTTGTTATAGCCGTGATCGACAATGACATGTTGGCCATAATCACGATTGGGTGAATACGTAAAAGTCACTGCGGTCACCACCCCATAAGCAGCCGCATAGACCGGGGTTCCCGTTGGCGCAGCGATGTCAATGCCGGTATGAAGCTTGGGTCTTTCTGTAAATGGATCGATACGCATACCGAATTTATCAGTGATCTTTCCTCGTTCCACCGGGATAATCGTTGGTATGTAATTCCACAACCCATCATTTTCTTCAAATTTTGCGTTGATCGCTTGTTGACTTTCCTGAGCAAATCTTATGCGTTCCTCAAGTTGATCCAGGCGAATATTTAAATCAGATATTTGCTCCCGGGTCTCACCGGACAATATGTTGAGCTCATCATTAACGGGTATTGTCTCTGGCCCACCACGACCGCCATAACGGCTATCTTTATCGATTTCATCAAGGCCGGCAATCAGCCGCTGATCGTTGTCGTACTCCTCAAATTTGTCCATCTGAGCTGAAAAATTATCAAGCTTTTTGCTAATCTCGCCAAGTTGGGTTTTTAAAAGTTGATTGGTCCGCTGTAAAGAGGTGAGAGTTGAACTCTGGAAAAAGTTGGTTAATAAAATGGTGAGCGCCCCAATTACTACCAGCAGAATGACCAATAGCATCGTTGACAATACCATGACCTTTTTCCAACCGATGTCGTAATTCTTTACTTCTGACCCCCTAAGAGAAAAGAAAATTAGCTTGATACGCTTGTCACTCATGTCAATCTCCTTAATTTTGATGAGAGTGGTGACTTATCAATGGCAGCAGTATCATTGTCCATAATCAGGTAGGTCATGTCCTTTGCTGATTCTTTTAAGGCAAACATATAGTATACAAAATATTTTTTAAATTGTCAAGCAAAAAAATTAATTTTTTGTAAAAGCCGTTCTATTGCAATCGTTACTAAGGGTTACTTAAGTAAATATCTTAAGCTGCTTTTTTTAAAAAGAATGTGACAAATATAATCATTTTTATTTTTGATGTCAAGCAAAATATCAACCTCAAAATTTTTCATTGGACCTAAACGTCTCTCTTATACTTTCAGGTGATGGCCAATGCGGCATGATTTTTTTAAAATGCGGGCAAATTTTTTGTCTTGATTTTGATTAGGATTACTCTTTCGAAATGAGCATCTTGTCTCAGCATGGATTTTTTTAAAGGGGTCTTTCATGATTATTGATTGATGAATGGATTCAAGAATGAATAGAATCTTTGGCGTTGCATTGCTAGTGCATTAATTAGAAATATGTAATTAGGTATTTTCGTGCAAAAACAAAGTGCTATGAATCGAGCGGATTCGTTGGGTGCATATATGAAATTGCTATCCTGTAAGGCTAATGAGGATTAGGCGTTGCAGATGATTATCGAAATTTTTCAAATCTCAGATTGTCTAAGAGCCACTCGAATTTGGGAGACTTGAGATTTTTACCCATCCCAAAGAACAGTATTTTGGAGGTCGAGATGCCCTAAATAATGATGGGTATTTTTGTTATTATGGATGGCGTTCTGAAGAACCATTTTGTAATCGCTTGAATCGCCGTTGGAGAACCGGCGATTCAAGCGCTTTTTTATGGCAATAAAATCATTTTCTTAGTCTGCGAAAAATTCCCAGCAGTTAAGCGATAGAAATATACTCCGCTGGCAACTGCTCGATCCAGTTCATCCATCCCATCCCAGGTTACCTGGTGCCTGCCGGGTGACTGTTGTTCGTCCACGAGGGTTCGAATTTTTTGACCTCGCAGGTTAAATATCGTTAATTGAACTTCAGTGTAACTGTCTATCGCATAAGATATGGTTGTTGTTGGATTGAATGGATTGGGGTAATTTTGCAGCAGTTCGATGTTACCTGGGACAGTGCGATTGGGCGCGGCTAAATCTACTGGCAGCAATTGCAGGGCAGCCGCAACATCTATTTTGCCGTAGCCCCATTTGCTGTTTGGCACATTACCGGTATAGCTGTCCTTGCGAGCAGTGGAGATGATGGCCTGCCGAATTTCGGCTACTGTTTTGGTTGGATGTTGCTGCAACATCAAAGCAATTGCGCCGGCGACATGGGGTGCTGCGAAGCTGGTGCCCTGGGTGATGGCGTGTTTTCCATCTCGAACGACATACGCATTGGGCCATTGGGAATAGCCAGATTTGAAAATCGAATATTGGCTGCTTGGGGAAGCATCAGCAGAATAGCTGGCAGCGATCATCTCGCCCGGTGCTGATATTTCGGGTTTGACGCGACCATCTCGAGTTGGACCGGGGCTTGAAAAACCCGATTCGCCACCAATGATCAGATTAGGATTTTGCAGACGATTACCATCAAGATCAGTCCAGCTCCTTTTACTTACATAAGCTCCAACGGTTATGGCCTGAAATGCAGTCCCCGGCGTGCCCACTATCATCGTGCGGTCGATATTAGTAGAGATCGATGCGCCCATAGATGAGCCAGAGAGCCATAGGTCAAACTTGCCAGCAGTGCCATAAATAAAAATTTTCCAGGTACCCTGTTTGGGCGGCTTATTGGCAAAGTAATCAAAAACCTGGATTACGATTTGTTTGTCACCATTCAGCTTACTGGCGCCACCATAAGCATTAGCAATATAAATGGCGCCATCGCTGAGGTCATAGCTTCGTTCCTGGCCGGCGGAGACTGTGCTAGTGGTAAGGCCGCTGGGGGTGATTATTTTAACGGAATAGCTATAAATGCCCTTGTACCAGCCCTCAAAAACCACATAGTCATTTGAATTGTCGGCATTTACTGTGTAGGAAGGAACGTTGAATTGAACCTCAAAACTGGTGACTGAACTGCTAAAAATGCCGCTGGCATGAATGTCATCGTCGCCATCATTTCCAGCGGAAATGACGATGGATCGGCCCCGGCCACTGTTTTCTTTGAGAAGATTATCGATGGCTTGCTCACTCAGATCCTTCCCATCATGCGGTCCCAGGCTACTGCCGAGACTCATATTAATGACGTATGGCTGCTTCCAGAGGGTCGCTAAGCTATCAATGAATGAAATGGCACTCAAATATTGAGTGGATTCAAAATTGATGCTATACTTGTCGGTTGTGGCTTTGACGATAATGAGATCGGCCTCTGGTGCGACTCCGACATAGGTGTTGGCGGGGATGCTATTGCCAGTGGCGCGTCCATTGCCAGCCGCAGACCCGGCGACATGGGTGCCATGTCCGACATAATCTTTTTCAGTTACGTTGCCGCTTCCATTGAGCGCATTGTTGATTTCTTGTTCGGTATGCAGTGTTCCGCCCCAGGCATCCTGACCGCGTTCGGTCAGATCCAGCAGCGCTTTGATGCGGGTCGTGCCATCGGATTTTCGAAAATCTGCATGTCGCCAGTCGATACCGGTATCGATAATGCCGATGATAACACCTTTGCCGGTAAGATTGTATTGTTGCCGGACTTTCAAGGTTCCAATTTCGGCAACGCTTACATCATTTGCAATCGTAGCGATTCTTGGCGCCTGGATATATTCGATAGCCGGATGACCGATGATGCGGGGGATATGTTCGAGTTCTAAAGATGCAGCGACGATATTGCCAAACTGAGAAAGGACCGATATCCCCAGGGCATTCAATTCGCTTCGGCACAATGATGATTTGATCAAAACATTGATTGATTGAGTTGGCTGCCCGAATGCGCGGTTAGCGATTTGCTGAGATAGGATTGGTTTCAGTTCCGGATGATCCAATATCATGGCTAATCGAGGATCAAGTTTCTGGTAATCGCCTAGTGCGAGTTGCCCCGATAGAATTGTTTGCGGGATCATGGCCGCCATAATAAATAGGGCGGCCAAATATATTTTGAACTTCATTTGATTTTCTCCTTAAAGCTTCTGAATGGTGCCCGTCGAATCGGGGCGCGGAATCTGGAACTCTTTTGAGCCCTGGATCGATTCGACGAATTTCATTTTGGCTAGATCATAGATCGATTTGGCGGGCAGGGTCGCGCTGTAGATATTGCCGATGCCAGCCGTTATGCGAATGCCTTTCTTTTGCAATACCAATTTATGCTGTTCTGTTAATGCTTCGCTCGATTTGAAAACGACGGCAACGGTTGATTCCGATTGCGACGACTCCTTGAGCGTCATCATTTTCATGCGGAGATGAGCGTCAATTTTTCTTTCCACCTCCGGATCCTTGCACTGAGTGAGAATCAAAATCACTGCCAAGGCTATTAGATAGGGTAGTATGTATGATTTCAATTCAATTCCTCTCGTTTAGCTTGTTTCGAAATTGCTGTGGTTTTGTTATATCATACTTCAAAAAATCCAAATTGTTCATTGCGTTTTGATAGTTGCTGCAGCCGAGTTAAAATTGCACAATTTTTTTTAGGACGGCAGGGGCATAACTGACCAGCGCAGCACGAGAGATGGCTATTTGACTCATTTTCACCTACGTAGCAAAGACACTGGAAAAGGCCGATTTTCCTATATCAGTTTAACCAATAATAACAATATCTGCGGTTCTTAATTGTGGCAGGGATCACACTTTCTTTTCGTAAATGCGATAGGTTTTATAGACTCTGGCGCCGATATTTCGAAGTGCTGTATTCATGGGTTCGTTATTTTCAAGAATCCAGGAAAATTCACCCCAATGATAGCCTTTTTCGATACCCTTGCGATAGGTGTCGAGATAGAATACTGAATCTATGCCTTTATTCCGATATTCCTTAATGACGCCCATGATAATCACCCGGAGCCGGTTGATCTTTTTGGCATAATAAAGCAATTTGAGAAAGCCGAAAGGAAACAGCCGGCCGTTGAGCTTGTGTAGCGCCTGGTTGATATCAGGTACGGCCAATGAAAAACCGACGGGCTGCCCATTCAATTCTGCAAAAAAAACAATCTCAGGATCAATGATCTGTACCAATTCATGAGCAATGTGGTCGATTTCATGATCGGTTAATGGCACAAAACCCCAATTTTTCTCCCACGCGTTGTTGTAAATCTGCTTCACTCGGGCGACTTCGTTCTTAAAATCCTTTTTATTGATGGTTCGGAAGGTGAAAGGGCTACGTGCTTTGATCCGCTCCACCACTTTCACCACTCGCTCCGGGATAGCCGTGTCGCTATCCATGCAATACGCCCACAAATCCATGGCTTTGGTGAAACCATATTTTTCCACAAAGGTCTGATAATAGGGCGGATTATGAGCCATCAAAATGACGGGGGGAGTATCGAAGCCATCTACCAATAGGCCACAGACTTCGTTTTGGGAATAATTCTCAGGGCCGCGGATGCAATTGAGACCTTTACGCTTTGCCCAGGCCATCACCGTATCCAGTAGCTGTTCAGCCACCGCATAATCATTGATGGTTTCAAAGAAACCAAAAAAGCCGACATTTTCGCCATGGATTTGATTGTGTCGGTTGTTCAAAATTGCTGCAATTGAACCCACCACTTCTTTCCCGCGGCGGGCCAGAAAAAAATCAGCCGTAGAATGCTCGAAAAACGGATGCTTTTGGGTGTCAAAAAGCACCTTTTGTTGACTGATCAGGGGCGCCACCCATTGAGGGTCATGACGGTAGATTTTCCAGGGAAGCCGGATCAACTCGCGACGATCCGCTTTGGTCCGCACCGGAGAGATTTGAATTTCTGGTGAAGGCATTTTTTCCTCCAGGATAGTAGATTCTAATGCTTGCACAGGGTTTTAGCCTGGCGATTAAAAAATGGCACGGGCATTGTGTTTTAACCGGAAAACCAGGAGTAGCAGCAAATCACGCTTGGATTTAATTGATGGTGGCCATCGAAGGCGTTTTAGCTTGATATTCTTTTATGGCATCGACGCTTGACGCCCATTAATAGATTTTGTTGAATTTCAGTCATCTCAAAATACTGACAACCCGATTAATCCGCCCACCTGCAAACCGCCAGGCGGGCGGTATCGAGCCTAAAAAATTAATCCGATGTTCGTTATTAAATATCCGATTAAATGCTTCTGCTCCTCCAGTTATTCTTTCTAACCCAATAGTCGGATTGGCTCTCGGCTCAAATTAACCCAAATTCTTTGCCAACTCCATAAAAAATCTCTAACACCTGATCCAGTTCATCATCTGAGTGGGTTGCCATGTAGCTGGTGCGTATCAGTGATCGTCCTGGTTCAACGGCGGGACTGATCACGGGATTGGCAAAGATACCTTTTTCAAACAGCGCCTTCCAGAAGGCAAATGTAATCATATCATCCCCCAGGATAATGGGAATGATTGGTGTTTGCGTATTGCCGGTATTATAGCCCATCTCATCGAAAGCGGTTTTCATTTTGCGAGTATTGGTCCACAGGCGAGTCAAGCGCTCCGGTTCTTGCTGCAAAATGTCGAGGGCTTTGCTAACGGTAGCGACCGCCGATGGGGGCATGCTGGCGGAAAATATTAATGCCCGGGCATGATGTTTGATGTAGCTGACAACTTTTTTGTCTCCGGCGATGAAGCCACCAAGTGAGGCAAAGGATTTGCTAAAAGTGCCCATGATCAAATCGATGTCTTTTTCCATATTGAAGTGCTCGCCGGTTCCGCGACCGTTTTTTCCCAATACGCCACATGAATGGGCATCGTCTATCATAATACGAGCTTGGTATTTATGGGCCAGTTTGACCATTTCGGGAAGGTTGACAATATCGCCTTCCATGCTGAAAACACCATCAGAAACGATCAATTTTCCGGCGGAATTGTCGTTATTTCGTGCCAACTGTTTTTCAAGGTCTTCCATATCGTTGTGTTTGAATTTTACTACGCGACCAAACGACAGCCGACAGCCATCAATGATGCTGGCATGGTTGGCGCGGTCGCTAAAAATAATGTCGTTTTTGCCAGCGATTGTGGAGATAGTACCCTGATTGGTTTGAAAACCGGTGGAAAAAACCAGAGCGGCTTCTTTATGCACAAAATCCGCCAGCTTCGCTTCTAATTCTTCATGCAGGCTGAGGGTTCCGTTAAGAAAACGGGAACCGGTGCAACCAGAGCCGAAACGTTCGAGCGCATCGATTGCGGCCTGTTTCACGCGCGGATCCTGGGTGAGACCCAGATAGTTATTTGAACCAATCATGATGAATTTGCGACCATCGATCGTTACCGAAGAGCCCGCGCCAGATTGTATTGCTTTGAAGTACGGGTAGTAGCCCTGAGCCATGGCTTCTTCTGCTCGGGTAAATTTGTAACATTTGTCGAATAGGTCCAATTTTGATCTCCTTCATAATTAACTTTTCAACTGACGAAAAATTGACTGAAAATATATAAATCATTTTTAACAATGTCAAGATGAAAAATGAATTGGCTGAAAAAATATATCCTCGTCTCGAAAGAAGCAGTTCCAAGCTCCGATGGCCATTATCTTTTTTGGCAATGAATTCTTAAACAAAAAATTTATTCCGCTCTTGCTTCTATTGAAAAATATTTGTATAATATAATGGTATGATGGTCACAAAAGTTTGAAGCCTGAACTGACGGAGAAAATGATGATGAAGGTTCTGGTCACGGGGAGCAATGGTTTTATCGGCAGCCACCTGGTGGAGCAGTTACTGGGACATGGCTATCATCTCAAATGCCTGGTGCGCCCAACCAGTGACTTGAAATGGATCAAGCATTTGCCGGTACAAATTGTGTTCGGCAGCATTACTGATTTTCAATCATTGCTTCCAGCAGTGACAGATGTGGATTATATTTATCACTTAGGTGGTACGCTCCGATCGCGTGACAACAACGCCTATTTTGCGGTTAATGTCGAGGGGACAAGAAACATGCTGGAGGCGTGTCGCCAGCGGCAGGTTCATTTGAAGCGTTTTGTTTATATTTCCAGTCAAGCTGCTGCAGGCCCGAGCGAGGATGGTAAGGCGTTGACCGAGGATGATCCATCTCGGCCAGTGTCACTTTATGGCCAGAGCAAACTACAAGCCGAAGAAGTGGTGTTGTCGTATCGGCAATATTTCCCGGTTACCATCCTTCGCCCACCGGTGGTTTTTGGCCCGCGCGATGATGATCTGTTGAACATTTTCAAAACGATTAAATGGGGGCTAATGCCTGTAGTCGGAACAGATGAAAAGCTGTTCAGTCTGATTTACGTTCATGATCTCGTGCGAGGCATACATTTGGCGGGCGAACATGCTCAAGCTGAAAATGAAGTGTTTTACCTCGCGGATGCGATAGCTTATAGCTGGCTGGAAATTGAGGCTGCAATCGCTCGAACCATGGCACAGAAGACGATCACAATTCATCTGCCCGAGGCGGGCCTCGATTTAATCGCTAATTTGAACGAGCGATTGTGCCGGCTGTTGAAACGAGAGCCGATGCTCAATCGTGATAAAGCGCTGGAAATGAAGCAACGGGGCTGGCAGGTGGATAGCAGCAAGGCTAAACAAAAGCTAGGTTTTGTGACGAAGTATAGTTTAGAACAAGGTCTGGCGGAAACATATCGCTGGTATCGCCAACACGGTTGGCTATAGCCCATGATCCTCGCCAGCGATCAATTTGCTTTGGGATGAACGAGGACCCATCGAACCATGGGGCACATGCAAGATATGAAATTTGTCGTCGACGTGATGTTGGGACGGCTGGCCCGATGGCTGCGCCTGTTAGGGTATGATACGATTTATGGTCGAAATGCCAGCGATGATGAGTTGTTCTTTATGGCTCATCAACAAAAGCGCATTTTACTCACTCGAGATCGGGTTCTGGCACAGCGCATGAATCCGGATTACTGCCTTTTGATCATCAACCATGATGTGCGAGAACAGATTAAGCAGGTGGTTTGTTACTATCGGCTGAACATAGAGGATTATCTGTTCAGTCGTTGCACGCTGTGCAATCATCTCATACGAACGGTGCCGAAGACAATGGCAAAGGGTCAGGTTCCTGATTTTATTTATCGAATCACTGCCAAATTCTATTATTGCGATCAATGTCAAAAATTTTATTGGCCAGGCAGTCATGTCCAGCAAGCGCGAGCTACTTTGTCACAATTGTCAAATGAATTGCCGGTGCGAGAATAGCATGGGCTGGTTTCTTTTTTTCCAAAGTCGAGGTGGATTATGAAAGGGAGCATAATTTCTTCTCAAGCGCTGGCTGAGGAGGAGCAAAAGATGAAGCAATTGCGGGCAATAGTGGATTTGACAGCCGCCGTGCTCCGCCAGGGCAATCTATCTCTGATCGAGGCAATAGCGATGATTCGCGGCGCTAAAAAACAGGTGCTTCATCTTTTCCCAGATAAGGAAGAGGCCTTCGACTTGATTTATAAACCTCGGTTCGAACGCATTTTGCGGGAGCAATTGGAAAGTAATTGATATGATTTACAACCGCAACGCCAGCAGCGCACGATGAGGGATAGCTCGATAAATGGCCACGGCATCGTTTTGAGCAATTTCTAATTCGATCCAACGAAGATTGGTTGGAAGATGGCCCTGCACGAGCGCCGTGATTCGGTCCTCAAGTATATAAAATTTAAATTTGGTGCCATAGATCAGTTTCCACAGTCGTCCACGCCACGAGGGCGTTTGTGTTTGTCTGATGTGAACCATCAGATTGCGATCAAATTGCAGCGTGAGGTAGACATCATTTTTGCCGAGCTCTGCGTAAGGTTCAGATTTTGATTGATTGGCCTCCAGGGTATCTTTGGGGGCCATTTTTACCTTGATTGGTGCTTTCGGAATACTGGCCCAATCTCGCTGCAATGTGAACGAAGTGGACAGCCAGTTCAAAGCGGCTCCGCTCGCCTGCAAATGTTTGAAGGCATGACTGATACGGAACTGCTCGATTTTGCAGGTTCGCACATCGACCCCTCGGATTAGCAGCGAGATGACGCTATCTCTTAGATTTATGCAGAGACCAATTGAGTCGCTCTTGGACATCTGGAGTTGTGCCTGCAAAAAAGCTTCTTCGGTTTTCAGTTGGTATTTTTTTTGAGCCAGTTGGATAGACTCGGCTAAAATTGGATTCTCGCTTGAAATTTTTGCGCCACTTGTCATATCGCTGGTCGCAGAAGCTCTCAAATTATTGTTCAGATCGTTCCATAACGGCAACATTACGACAGTAGCAAAAATCGCTAATAATGGAAGAGCTGAAAAAATGATGAAAAATGCTGGCGCCAGCCGATGACGATTCAAAAAAAGAAACGGCTTTTTCAATTTTGATAGGAACCAATTCATAATATTTTTTAGGTATCGACCTACCACCATGAAGCATTCCCCCGTTCAATAAATAAATACTTTGGATCCAACTTGCATATTTTTGTAAACGATTTCTAATTCCCGGTCAGCCAATCGAATGCAACCATGGGTTACCGGTAGTCCCAGGTAGCGCTGATAAAGCGTGCCGTGAATTAAATAGCCGTCGCCTAAGGCTAGCGCATAATCGCCCAATACCCCGGGTTCATATCGCTCATTGGCGTACGGGGGCGGTACCGGTCGTCCTTCTTCGATGAATGCCCAGTCCGGCATTCGCCAGACAGGATTCTGGATTTTGCTTTGAATGCGAAACCGACCTCGTGGTGTTCGAAAAATCCACTGTTCGCTTTCGTCAGCAGTTTTTAATAACGTATAGCTACCGGTGGAGCAAATGCCCTGGTGTAAAATCTTATCTCCTGCCTTCAACGTTATTAAATTCTCTGAAGTATTTATGATTAAATATGGCTCACGCGGGGTAAGCTGGCGCTTTAACTGGCGGAGCATTGCCAGCCTCTTTTCCAGTCGCTGCAGATCTTTTTGCAGCGCGCGACTATTAATGGCGCTGGTGTCGGCATTCACTTTTGGAACCGGATACAACGCGTATCCCCAATCGGAGATGGTTGGCGACCAAATGGTGATAAGCAAGCCGGCGAGCAAGCCAATCCCCAATCCGGTAAATATCGCCTGAATGACCGGCCTCAGACTTCGTCGCGATGCACCTGCGGTTTCAGTTGGTTCCTGACGTCTGTTTTTAAAATAATACTGATTCATCGTATCAAACTGTGATGTTGACTTAGTGACAATCTGAACAAGCCAGAAATAAAAAGATTAAACTGCTCAGCAACGAAAGCGCTTAAACATGAATTGCTGAAATATGAACGCACATTACTTTCAATATTGATTACATCGACATAACATTAATGACCATCGACAAATCGAACTGGCTGCACCTGTATCCTGCCGCCGTTAGATTTGACAGCCGTTATTTGTTATTGGAATTTTGATGGTTATTGGCAATGCCTTTTATAGAACCCACAATGGTGACTGGAGTTCCCACCTTCACCAGATTGAACAGGCGGTCCATATCGTCATTGCGAAGCGCGATGCAACCTTCGGTCCAATTGACTCCTTTGCCACCGTCGCCATGAATTTCAATCAACCCCCCGATCTGGGCAAAACGAGAAATCTCGCCCCGCTGTTGCGCTGCCTCAAATTCTTCGAGGTCGGTTTGATTGGGATAGTTTATCGCCAGCGCCTTGTAATATTTGCTACGGCCGGATTCGACCTTTTTGGTAATGAAATACTGCCCCTCGGGCGTTGCACGATCGCCACGCACGCGTTTATGTCCCAGCCAGTTTGAACCCAATTCTACTTGAAATTCTCGTATCATCTCGCCGTTATGATAAACCTGCAGCACATGCGCTAATTTATCGACGATGATCACAACGGCATTGCTATCGCGCGACCAGGCAATAGTCTGCTGCACCCATTGCCGCCATTTAGGTAGATTTGATAAATACGATCTCAATTTTGTTTCTGCCTCTTTATCGACGCGACCAATGAGCGTTTCGGCAAGTTCGAGATTAGTAGCGGCTTTTTTGTAGGCCTGGCGGTTCAGCGCCGCACGACTTTCCAGCACCAATAGCTCGGCTTTATTGAACTGATCCCGCGAGGTTCCGCTAATGGGGAGTTGATTATAATTGTTTTTAAAATCGTTGATCTTCTGTTGCAATAATGAAATCTCGATTTGAACTACGCTCTTTAGCGAATCCTGGGTTCGTTGAGCTTTGTTTTTTGAGGCAACAGCTAACTGGTGGGTTTCGGTGGCCAATTTTTCTAATTTTTTGAAATTTCGGTTGAAGAAGAAACGATCATTTTGCAGGCGCCACTCGCGCATCATCTGGCGCCATTTATTCTGGGTGGCCTCGAATTGTTTGGGTGCATAAATTTCAGCGCCGGCTTGACGAGCGCGACTCAATGCCATTCGGCTGCGCGCAATCATTTCTAAAGGCGGCATGTCATACGAGGCAATGGCCGCAACAAATAAGAGCACCAATAATATCGCGCTCGAAACAATGCTAACAATTTTTTTCCAATGCCAGATCGCTTTGAGCAACTGGCTAAATTTCGCTTTTGCTGCCGTGCGAGAAGTCCACATCATAAGTCAAACTAAATTTCGATGAATGTTGGGTTTTGATTGCAATTTCGAACTCAAGCGACAATTCGTTGCTCCCCCGCAATGGTCGGTTAGATAAATAAAACCTCGACCTGCTACAATGCCGATGCAGATCGAGGTTTTGGAGTTTTAAACAACAAAAACGATTATTAAATCAATCGGCCGTCACGATTACTTTTTGCCATAGCGTTTTTCAATCGCGGCTTTCAACTCTTCGACGATAGATTGTACTTTCGCTAGCCCGGCAGCCAATTTGTCCTTCGCAGACAGAAAATCGCCATTATTCATCAGAGTGGTTACATCGGCCATAGAATTTTCGACGGTTGTCAGTTCGTTGGTCATGGCTTCCAATGCTGCTTTGCCCTCTTTGCCACGAGGAGCCTTTTTCAACAGCTTCTTTGCTTCGTCTAACGCGGCCTGCAAATCAGTGGTCAATTGAGTGGCCTGGGCTTTTACTTCCTCTTTCTTAGCGTCAACTTGATCTTTAGCCTGGTTGGCCAGAGTGACGACGGATGCCAGCAACGCTTTGGCGCGGTTGTAGTTGCGCGTTAATGCAAACTTGGAATTTTGCTTCTCAATTTCGGCCAATGCGGCATTCAGTGAGTCCTGAACGGCATTGAATTCAGCCGGCAGATAGCGATCTGCTTCGGCGGCTTTGGCGGCATCCAGTGCAGCCTTAGCGGCATCAACTTCTTGTTGCGGCGCTTTGGCGCAGCCGATAACCATTACTAACGCTAGGATTACAAAAAGGGTTAGAGTTAGATTTTTGATTGACATACAGAACCTCCTCATAATATAATTGATTTATGTTAAGATTAACCTTGCGATGCTTTCATCGCAAATTTTTGTTTTGAATTATTCGTTCTAATGCACTGCTTCCTGCTTCATAAAGCGAGCAACCTGTGACAAAGCTTAACAGCGGATCACCGTTTGCTCATCATGAAATTTGACAATGTCTCCTCAAATATGGCTGGGCAATCTGATATTACTCGTGTGATAAGCAAATGGGGGGGGGTAATTTCCCATTGAGTTGTGAAGGAGCTTGTCAGAAAAAAAAGAGAAACACTCAAACAGCCACATAACGACAAACGATGATAGATTTCCCCTATACCTATCCGTTTCACACATCGTATGAAACCAAGATTTGTCTCGCTGATATACGTCTTGTTCGAACTCCTGTTTAATTTTCCTTTAGCTAAGTAAGACGATCCATCATCTGTCGCAGCTCTGCCTGTGCTTAAATGTGCGCTAAATATAATATATTTTTTTTATAATGTCAACATATTTTTTATTTTTTTTCCAAAACCACAGTGGCTGGCAGAAAATTTAGCTCCTCAATGTTACATTTTATTCTTTCATCAAGAAGGATTGGATCCCTTGCTGGGGTGAATAAATAATCAAGAGAAATGATCAGTAACCAATTGAAAGTATCAACTTTCACCCACGGCAAAGCATAATATAAATTTCAAGGATCTGTACTGGTTATGCTGACGACGGATGCCGCAGCCAGCCTGGATATTAAAAAGGGGTAATTTTCTCTTCGAAGAGTCTGCTCCAATGACTGCTGATTCAAGTTTGTATAAAATGGATTAGAGGGAATCCAAGAAATTTGAAGTTCAGGCCAACTCATCCTGCAATTTGCGTCGATCAGTTCTAATTGTGTATTGGTGGCTTTATAAGGGTTTTGCTAATACAACCGTCTTTTTGAATTCGGTCTTTTTCCCAAGCTCGAGCTGTAATGCTTCCATATATATTATATAAATTCCCATTGGACAGTTGTAACCCTGATCGTTGCGACCATCCCAGATGAAAGAACCACTCATCGCGATCGGCCGGTTATTTACGAGAAAACGGACCAGGCGCCCCCGCGCATCAAATATTTTGACCTGAACCCGACCCAGGTTAAATGGCAATTGATAACTGATCAGCGCGACTTCATCGATTCCATCCCCATCTGGTGAAAACGGGTTGGGTGAAATCTGTAATTGAGCACC
Organism: Candidatus Zhuqueibacterota bacterium; assembly: GCA_034505795.1. GTDB lineage: Bacteria > Zhuqueibacterota > Zhuqueibacteria > Thermofontimicrobiales > Thermofontimicrobiaceae > Thermofontimicrobium_A. Next base: position 18,683 of record JAPDQM010000011.1, on the reverse strand, counting down.
TTCCCCGAAAACATCGGCAAAAATGCTGTTGCGTTGCCCTGGCGTTCCCCCCGCCAGATTCACACAGGAACTCCAATTGTGGCTATCATTGCTCGCCCCCACTGGGCTGATCCGCTCAAGCGAAATGTTTATATCGCCGCCCCACGATCGGCTAAATGCAACGTGGTCAATCAGATTGTGATTGCTGTCGAAAAGAAAAATGGCATCTTGCTCATTTGTTAGGCCTGGCCAAATGCGAAGGGCTAAGCAGGGGCTGCTTCCAAGATCGAAAAGAGTCACTATCGAAGTATCTTCTGCCAGCACCAGAAATGATTGAGGGGGAATTTCAAAGTATTTTTCAGTCAGTAAAATTTTTCGGTTGCTATCGGAATTAGAAAAATACCAGTGATCAATGTTGATGGGAATATTTAGGGGATTAAAAAGCTCCACCCATTCGCCGCAATTTTTGGATGGGTGGTACATGATTTCATTGATCACCAAACTCTGCTGCGCGAAACTGATGCTCAGAGTCGTCATAGAACTATTGTTAGACCATTTTTCATCAACAGCACTTTCAAGCTCTGCCCGCAATGCGTAGCGGCCGGGATTGAGCGTTGGAACGGGTACCGAAATGATGACGTTATCATTGCGGCCTAGAATTTGATTGCAGATGACTGGGCTGCCAAGCTGCTCATTGGGCTGAAAAAGGTGATCGTGATTGAAATCTGCTCGACAGACCAATTGAAAGCCAGTGGCATAGGCATAGCGACCGACATTTTGTATTTTTGCTAAGATTGTGATCGGCTCGGTTGATTTCGGCGATGTTGGCCAAACATTTAATTCGGTGATGGCCAGATCGTAAGCCATCGGGGAATTGCTATTGAGCCTGCCAGGGGTTGAGCCCAGGCTATCGATCGCGGGCGACCAATTGCTACTGTCGTGCCCCGGTTGTTCAAAATCAATACGCTCCAATGAAATCCCAGGCTTTGGGCACCAGCGAAGGATATAGGCCACGCTATCAATCTTCTGGCCAGAAGGATCATAAAGCAGCACCTGATCGCCCGAATTATTCAAGCTGGGCCAGGAAGTTGGTATAATGAGCTGAGCAGCGATGGAATCGAACAACGGCACACCTAAGTCAGCCGATTGTGCAATCACCAAATATTGGCCTGCCTGTAGCCAGAGCGGCTCGCGACTGATGAGATAGCGAGAGGACTGATTCGCATCGCTAAACTGCCAGCCCGATAGATCGATGGCTTCGCCTGTTGGATAAAAAAGTTCGATCCATTCACAGCCATTGAGCGGCGGCTGAAACATGATCTCATTGATTACCAATTGCTGACTGCGAAATGGAAGAAATATCTGACTGATGACTTTGTTGTTAGTGCTATCTTCATCTTCGGGCAGAGCCAGGTATGAAATGAATTGATGCAGTCCCTGGCAATGAGCAGCAATTTTCTGCTCCAATCGCACTGAATCGAGAGGAAGAATTGGAAATTCATGAAAGTTGGTGCCGGCAATCCATTCCGAAGCCTGATATTGACCATCCTGGTTGCTATCAAAATAAAAATTGAGGCTAAAATCCGCTATGGCTGATAGTCCCACATTCGATACTATGGCTTGAATCAAAATCGAATCCTGGGCTGCCAAACTCAGCCATACCTGCAGGCTCAAATCATGGTCTTTGGCGGCAATACTATTGCGCTGCCCCGGCGTGGCGCCTCGCAGGTGCCTGGACAAGCCCCAATTGGCGGGATCATTGGCATTACGATTCCAGCGTTTCCGCTCCAAAGAGACGCTGATTTCGCCACCCCAGCCTGGCTTGTAATCGACCTGATCAATAAGGGTGCCAATGAGATCAAAAAGAACAATCGAATCGCCGTTATTATTTAAAGATGGAAAACCACCAGCCGGGACACAGATAGCGAAATCGAAATCAGGAAAATCTGCCAGCATTGAGCTATCTTCAGCGATAATTAAAAATCCTTGCGGAGGGATGATAATTGCCGTTTCCGTCAAGAGGATTCGGCTGTCGGTGCGAGCATCGGAAAAGCACCACTGCTGCAAATTGATCGCTTCGGAGCCAGGATTGTACAATTCAAACCATTCGGCCTGGCCAGCGGCTGGTCGGTACATGATTTCATTGATTATGATCGAATGCGGTTGAAAGCCAACTCGGACGGCTGCGGCTGCTTTATTATTTGAAAGGAACTCGTCGCTGGGAAAATCGACGCTGGCATAGAATTGATGCAGGCCGCTGGTCTGTTCCGGCAGGTCGAGTCGGAATTGTCGATTCTCCCGTGGCGCTAAGCTGTCAGCAATGAGGATGGGCTGTCCGATCATCTCTTGGGATTGCAGTGAATCGTCGCAGTTCATATCTTCGAAAAAAGCGAGCATTATTGGTGCCGCGGCCAACAAACCTTGATTGGTAAGCAAAGCGACCAGCGATATTGACTGCTGTGGCAATGCTGCGTCGGGAAAGCCAATCAGCGAAATTTCCACATCATGCGCGAGCTGTCTCACGCTATTAGCGGCGCCCGGCGTGCCATGTAAGTTTTTGCTATTGGACCAATTGGCGGGCGAATCGTCGGGCGACAAAATGATTTTTTCGTCCGAATAGCCTGCGCGATTATCCAGGGAGTAACGATACTTAGCGACGGTATCGCCGTTACTGGCAATAAGGATGATTGGCTCTGGTTTGCTATTCGACAATCCCCCCGATCCAAATGCGGCGTCATCAATGGTTAAAATTAACGCCGTTTCGGGAATCAATCCCTCGTAGTCTTTGGAGTTGTCAAAATATCCTGGATCGAGAATAATGGCATATTGCTGCGGTGCTATCCGACTGCCTTGCTCATAGGCAATGACGAGATCGGCATCGGCGCTGTCGCTGAGACGCCAACCGGCAAGGTCAATAGTATCGGTGGCGCTCAGGTTAAATATTTCGATGAATTCATTGTAGTATTCGCTGCCGAGCGGATCAAACATGACTTCTGAAAGTATGATTTGACTCATGGCAGGGGGTGCAAGGGCGAGGAGGATAATCACAGGTGCTAGAAATATTTTCCATTCAGAAAAGGGAAAGGATTTCATCATCACCCGTTTATCGATATTGGTTTTTTGAAATTAATTGGCCAAAAAGGGAATGGCAGTGATAAGAAGCATGACCGATCGGATCATACCACTCCCTGCTGGCAGCATTAATTAATATTCAGGCAAGAGCTGTCATTGGCTGCGTAATGATTGTAAATTACAAATTTTTTTTAAAAGAAGCAATGATTATTTTCGATCTGGACCAGGTATAATAGTCAGAATTTCGAGTTGCAAAAGTTTTTTTAGCCTATTTGTGAACGCTTGCAGCCGTTTCGTTTCCTTGGGTAAGAAATTTTTATTGACTTTTAGGGGAAAAAAAACTATATTGTGCTTCCTTTTAATTTACAATTAGGCTTATTGTTATGATTTATATTTCTTGGAGGAGCGATCCGGATGGAACGGATGAATAAAAGCTTATTGTATCGAGGCATATTAATTGTGTTGGCATTATTGGCGGCAGTCTGGCTGCTCTATCCATCGATAAGAGTAGCGAGATTCCACGGCCGCCAGGAGCTGCAGATCGCCAAACTGCAACAGCTTACTGATCTAAGACCTAATGAAATCAGAAATGCACTTATTAGTGGTAATCTGGAAGCAGTGGTTTTGAGTGCGCTGAAAGAAGCATCAAGTGAAGCGACGGCCAGAAATTTGGTTAAAGAAGCTGTGGCTTTGAACGACAAAATTTCTGCCAGCGAGAAGCGGGCCATCAAACGAGGACTTGATATTCAGGGCGGAACATTTTTGATCTACGAAGTGGATTTTCCTAATTTTTTAAGCACCATTGCTAAAAATCCTGATGCCGTTTTAAAGCAAACGTTAATGGAGATTGATGTTGAAGCCAAGGCGAAAGACCTTGATTACTTTGATGTCCTGCAAACGAAGTTCGCCGAGAAGAATCTGCCCATCAGCCGGTATTTTGGGAAAAAAGGAGATTCGGACGGCAAAATCATTTCCGACCTTCGGAAGGGATCTGAAGACGCCATCGACCGCAGCTTGCAAGTGTTGCGCAATCGCATTGACCAATTTGGTGTGTCTGAACCATCGATTACCAAGCAGGGGGGACGCCGAATTGTAATCGAATTGGCTGGCATTTTGGATGTAAACCGTGCCAAATCGGTCATTGGCAAAACCGCTCAATTGGAGTTCAAATTGTTGCGTGAGGGCGACTATGCCCGGTCGATTTTAATGAAAATTGATGAAGTCGTTAAAAAGCGCCGAAGCGGTTTGCTGGACTCGACGGCTTTGGCGACTGTTAGTACCAGTGATACTACCAGCAAGGATTCACTGGGCGCCAAAGAAAAAGCGCGCGACGAGAAAGAGGTGAATCTGGATGAACTGTTTGGCACGACGACTCAAGAAAAAGATAAAATCGGTCAAGATACTTCGCTTTCGGTGGATAAGGATTTGTTCGAGGAACATCCGTTCTTGTCTCTATTAGGGAATGTCGGCAATCAGATTGCTGCGCCAAAACAAAACATGAAAGCGGTCGATGTCATTTTAAATTATCCTGAAGTCAAAAAAGTAATCCCTGATGAATCGGAATTTTTGTGGCATAATGAAGCAGAAAAAATTGGTGAGAAGGAGTGGTACTTTCTGTATCTGGTGAAAAAGACGCCAGAAATTACCGGTGAATACATTGAGGATGCGAATGTCCATGTGGCTGGTGAGGGCGGCGGTAGTCGCTCGATGCAGGGAATTGGCAATGCTGAGGTGATTCTGGATCTGAACTCGAAAGGGGCTAAACTGTTTTCACGGGTAACCGGTGCCAACGTTGGTAAGTTTCTGGCAATCGTGTTGGATGGCAAGGTGGCGTCAGCCCCTCGAATTAATGAGCGGATTCCCAATGGTCGGGCCAGCATCACCGGCATGCGCGATGTCAATGAAGCGAAAGATCTGGTGGTAGTGCTTCGCGCGGGTGCTTTGCCCGCCAAGCTGGAGAGTATCGAAGAGCGAACCGTGGGACCGTCGTTGGGGCAGGACTCCATCCGTAAAGGACAGTATGCTGGTTTTGTTGGTGCGCTCCTGGTGATTATCTTCATGGTGATCTACTATAAATTCTCTGGCTTTATTGCCGACTTTGCCGTGGTTTTGAACATCATTTTAATCCTGGCTGCACTGGCTGGATTGCACGCTACGTTAACGCTGCCGGGTATTGCTGGTATCATTCTGACCATTGGTATGGCCGTTGATGCCAATATTCTAATTTATGAGCGAATTCGAGAAGAACTTCGGCATAACAAGACCATTAAAGCCGCGATTGATCTGGGCTATTCACGTGCATTTATTACCATTCTGGATGCAAACCTGACCACGCTTATTACCGCATTGGTGTTATATCAATTTGGTACAGGTCCCATTCGCGGTTTTGCCGTGACTCTGTCGATTGGTTTGATCGCGAACATGTTTACCGCTATCTTTGTGACTCGATTTATTTTTGATTTTGTAACCAATCGTTGGGAGATTAAAAAGCTTAGTATCTAACTTTCGGACTAGTTAACCCAAGGAATGATCGCTTTCGATAGCTTGGACACATTCAAAGCATCGGAGTAAATTTTTAGATAAAAGTAAAGAGGACTTAGCAATGCGACTAATTAAGGATACGCATATTGATTTTGTAGGCACCCGCAAGATCTGGATTACCATCTCGATAATTTTGATCAGCATCGGCATTATTTCATTGATTCTTCGGGGTGGGCCGAAATATGGGATTGATTTTACCGGCGGCACTTCGCTGCAAATTCGCTTTGATAAAAAAGTAGACATCGGAGAAATTCGGCGCATTCTTAGTGGCATCGGGCTCGGTAATAGTGAAATTAAAGAGTTCGCCGTTGGCAATGAATTTCTGATTCGATTGCAGCAACAGGCACAGATCGAAGCCCTAACCGAGAAAGTCATTGGCGAATTGAGCACCAAATTGGCTGGCTACAATCTGGAACTGCGTTCGCGCGAAACCGTTGGGCCGCGTATCGGCAGTGAGCTACGCCGCGATACCATCAAGGCGATATTTTTCTCACTGCTCTTGCTGCTAATCTATATTAGTTGGCGCTTTGAATTCAAATTTGCCGTTGGCGCTGTGGTTGCGCTATTTCATGACGTGATGATTACGCTGGGTTTTTTTTCGGTATTCAATCTGGAAATATCACTCACAGTCGTAGCCGCATTTTTGACCCTCATCGGATTCTCATTGAACGACACGATTGTGGTATTTGACCGTATCCGGGAAAACCTCAAAATCATGCGCAAAGATAATTATGTCGATATTTTCAACATCAGCATTAATCAAACCCTTAGTCGGACAGTTTTGACTTCGGTGACCGTCTTTTTCGTCACGCTGATTTTGCTGCTATTCGGCGGCGAGGTATTGCGCAATTTCGCCTTCGCTTTAACGGTTGGCATTATCGTTGGTACCTATTCTTCGGTCTATATTGCCAGTCCAGTGGTTATTGGGTGGTACATGAGCACCGAACGAAAGAAAGCTGCTCGTGCATAATTCCAACACTAATAAATAGTAATTAAAGTAGCTGTCTACTCAGACCGCCGAGTTAGCCCTTATTATCTGGAAGGATAGCTCTGGCGATGTCTTCCAATTGATGTGCTCAAACGCAAATTTTAATAAATTAACGCTGACGATGAATTGGAGGGAATTGATATGACATTAAAAGAAAAAGAAGTGAATGGAGTGGTGGTTCTGGAACTGGCTGGCAAAGTGATGGGTGGGCCGGATGCCAATCTGTTGAATGAAAAACTGCATCAATTGGTGGATAAAGGCAAAACGAAGGTGGTCGCCGATCTGGCAAACGTCAGTTGGATGAATAGTTCTGGCTTAGGGATTTTAATTGGTGGCTTGACCACCATGCGCCATAACCAGGGCGACTTGAAGCTGGCCAATGTTACTGAAAGAATTCAAAGCCTGCTTATCATCACCAAATTGATCACTATTTTTGAGACATTTGAAAAATTGGAAGATGCGATTAACAGTTACAAAAAATAACCGCATTTGATAATCAAAATTCGTTTTTTAAAGTCAAACTCCGAACGATTGATGTTTCGGAGTTTTTTATGGGAACATTTGATGAGGGGAATATGGCGGTAGCAGTTGTTATTGGCGGCCAATGGGGAGATGAAGGCAAGGGCAAAATTGTCGATCTGCTCAGCCAGGACGCAGATATAGTTGCCCGGTATCAGGGCGGTGCCAATGCCGGGCACACCATTGTGCTGAAGGGGGAAAAATATATACTTCATCTTATTCCCAGCGGCATACTCCATCCGCAAACGATTTGCATCATCGGCAACGGCGTCGTTGTGGACCCGACACTGTTGTTCGAGGAAATAAAATTACTGGAATCAAAAGGAATCCGGGTTGCGGGACGATTGCTTATCAGCCACCGAGCCCATGTCATTTTACCCTATCATAAACTGCTAGATCAAGCCCAGGAAGAATACAGCGCCGCTGCCAAAATTGGTACAACTGGCCGAGGTATCGGGCCTGCCTACGTGGATAAAGTGAATCGTGCCGGAATTCGCATTGTTGATCTACTGGATACTGATGCCTTGAGCGAAAAAGTCTCGCTACATATCCGTCAAAAAAATGAAATACTGGCCAAGATATATCATGCGGAGAAATTGGACGCGGTGGCGATTACTCAAGAATATCTCTCATACGATCAGAAGATGGATGAATACATCACTGATACGTCGCTGTTTTTGAACCAGGCGATTCGGGATGGCAAGAAGGTGCTAATTGAGGGGGCACAAGGGACCTTGCTGGATATCGACTTTGGTACCTACCCCTATGTCACTTCGTCCAATCCTATTAGCGGCGGTGCCTGTGTGGGGTTAGGAATCGGGCCAACGCGAATCGATCGGGTGTTGGGGGTCATGAAAGCCTATACCACGCGGGTTGGTGAGGGGCCTCTCCCAACCGAGCTGCCGGCAGATATGATGAAATATATGCGTCAGGCAGGTGAGGAATATGGGGCTACGACCGGAAGGCCGCGTCGCTGTGGTTGGTTCGACATGGTGATCGCCAGCTATGCGGTTAGAATCAATGGGCTGGATGCATTGGCAATCACCAAGCTCGATGTGCTTGATTCTCTGGCCGAAATCAAGATTGCAGTCGCTTATCGTTTGGGCACAAAGCGAATTACCAATTTCCCTGCCGATTTAAAAACCCTATCGCAATGCGTACCAGAATATATTACACTGCCAGGCTGGCAGACCGCCACCAAGGGCATCAAACGATTTGAGGACCTACCGCCGCAAGCCCAACAATACATTCAGACCATCGAATCGTATCTGGAAATTCCGGTGGCCATTATTTCCGTTGGCCCGGAGCGTGACCAAACAATAGTTAGGGATGCACTTGATTTTTAGCCCAAGTGATGGCTGGCAGTGATTAGTCATTCACCCCGCAAGGCTGCTAATAGTTTTGGGGCTGCTGAAGTTTAAAATTACTTCACAATAAGCAAAAATCAATATAAGCTTTTTCTATTCGACAGAATTTAGCAATTAAGCAAGATTGCATTGGTTGCTTACGGCAGTCAATCGTTATGTGAAAATTTAATGCAATAATGCCAATTGCAAAATTGGAATTAATTTATATATTTAGGCTTCGCAATTAGCACTCTCTTGGGTGGAGTGCTAACAACTGATGCTAATTTATAAGAATTCAAAGTAATGCTAAGAGATACATACGTGAACAATTTTAACAGGAGGAATAATTATGAAGCTTCGACCCTTAGCGGATCGCGTCGTGGTAAAACCCAGCGAACCGGAGGAAAAAAAACAAGGCGGTATCATCATTCCTGACACTGCAAAAGAGAAACCACAACAGGGCAAGATCATTGCGGTTGGTCCTGGCCGAGTAACCGATGATGGTAAGAAAGTTCCGATGGAGGTCAAAGAAGGCGATATCGTTCTGTATGGCAAATATTCTGGAACTGAAGTGACTGTGGATAATGAAGACCTGCTGATTATGCGGGAAAGTGATATTTTAGCGATTTTAAAATAACAGCGATGAATGATTATGCAATTTAAACCTATAATGGAGGATTTGATATTATGCCAAAACTGCTAAATTTCGACACCGAAGCAAGGGCCCTATTAAAAAATGGCGTCGATACCCTGGCGGATGCCGTTAAAGTGACCCTGGGCCCTAAGGGACGCAATGTCGTTATAGATAAAAAATTTGGTGCCCCCACCATTACCAAAGACGGGGTTACCGTTGCCAAAGAAATTGAACTGGAAAATCCTTTCGAGAACATGGGCGCGCAGATGGTGAAGGAAGTCGCCTCGAAAACCAGTGATGTGGCTGGCGATGGCACCACCACGGCAACTGTGCTGGCACAGGCAATCGTTCGGGAAGGATTGAAAAATGTTACTGCGGGCGCCAATCCCACTCATCTGAAACGCGGTATCGACATGGCCGTGCAAGCGGTAGTGGCTGAGATTAAAAAGATGAGCAAAGATCTGCCCGGCAAAACGGAGATCGCCCAGGTAGGCAGCATCTCGGCCAATAATGATCGCGCCATTGGCGATCTGATTGCCGATGCTATGGAAAAAGTGGGCAAGGATGGAGTCATTACCGTTGAGGAAGCCAAAACCACCGAGACCACCCTGGATGTGGTTGAAGGAATGCAGTTTGATCGCGGTTATCTGTCCCCTTATTTTGTGACCAATGTTGATACAATGGAAGCAGTATTAGAAGATGTTTTCATTTTGATTCATGACAAAAAGATTTCGGTCATGAAAGACATGCTGCCAATTCTGGAAAAGACGGCGCAGATGGGCAAGCCGCTATTGGTCATTGCAGAGGACGTTGAAGGCGAAGCGCTTGCGACATTGGTGGTCAATAAGATTCGCGGCACGCTGCGGGTGGCTGCGGTTAAGGCTCCTGGTTTTGGTGATCGGCGCAAAGCCATGCTGGAAGATATTGCGATTTTAACTGGCGGTCGCGTAATTTCTGAGGAGACTGGTTTCAAGTTGGAAAATACCACCCTTTCCGATCTGGGCAAGGCCAAGCGCGTGACCATCGACAAAGACAACACCACCATTGTTGAAGGTGCGGGCAAACCCGAAGATATTAAAGGCCGGATCAATCAAATTAAAAAGCAAATCGAGGTGACCACTTCGGATTATGACCGGGAGAAACTGCAAGAACGATTGGCCAAGTTGGCTGGTGGTGTGGCTGTTCTGAAAGTTGGCGCTCCCACCGAGGTGGAAATGAAAGAGAAAAAAGCCCGTGTCGAAGATGCATTGCATGCCACTCGAGCTGCGGTTGAGGAAGGCATTGTTCCAGGCGGTGGTGTGGTTTACATCCGGGCGATGAAAGCGTTGGATAACCTGAAGGTCGAAGGCGACATGAAAATTGGTGTGAATATCGTCCGCCGCGCTCTGGAAGAGCCCATCCGCTTGATCGCTGAAAATGCCGGCCATGAAGGTTCGATTGTCGTCCAAGAAGTGAAAGATCATGATGGCGCTTATGGTTTCAACGCCGAAACCGAGAAATTTGAGGATCTCATGAAGGCGGGAGTCATCGATCCCACCAAAGTTTCTCGAATTGCGCTTGAGAATGCTGCCAGTATCGCCAGCTTGCTATTAATGACCGAAGCTGCGATTGTGGAGAAACCAGAAGAGCAAAAAACTCCTCCGATGCCTCCGGGTGGTGGCATGGGCGGCATGTATTAATTTTTTCCAAATTGGCCCCGATATCAAAAATATCGGGGCTTTTTTTTTAGCTTGACAAAATTGAATTCTTTTAATATATTACCAGCAGCTAAAAGTTCGAACAAAAAGCGAGTGAAGGTCGGAATTAGGGTAGGGTTTCGATGGGAAATGAGTGGCATCTTTTTAGGATTGGGATCGAATGTGGGGGATCGGCTGGCAAATTTGCGCAATGGGCTAATAGAACTTTCCGCCACAAAATCAGTTCAAGTGGTTAATTGTTCCTCAGTTTATGAGACAGAGCCTGTCGGATATTCGCAGCAGCCATGGTTTCTCAATATGGCTGTTGAAATTGATACCCAATTGGATCCATTTCAGCTTTTAAGGTACACTCAGCGTATTGAAATGCAGATCGGTCGGAGGAAGACGTTTCGCTGGGGGCCGCGCATCATCGATATTGACCTATTGTATTACAGAGAGTTGGTAATACATCATCCCCGACTGGAGATTCCGCATCGGCGGCTACGACAACGGCGCTTTGTATTGTTGCCGTTACAGGAAATTGCAGCCCAATTTCTTCACCCTGGGAGCCAACAAACAGTCGCTGATTTAGTCGCGGTCTGTCCTGATAACAGCCAGATAGTTCGGTTTATGAGTGCAGCGAACCTATTACAGATTGCTGAAAAATGAAAATTTCTGATTTAGCCTACATTGCGATCGATGGAGTCATTGGTGTCGGCAAAACAACTCTCACCAACATGCTGGTCCATCGATTCCACGGCAAAGCCATCTATGAGGAAGTTGACGAAAATCCATTTTTGGCCGATTTTTATGAAGATCCGCGGCGCTTTGCTTTTCAAACCCAGATGTTTTTTTTATTGAGTCGCTATCGTCAGCAGCAAGAATTGCCGCAGCGGGAATTGTTCCACCAATTGATTGTGGCTGATTACACCTTTTGGAAGGATAAGATATTTGCTTATTTGAACCTGGACGCGCGCGAGCTATTTTTATATGAAAAAATTGTGGCGCTCATGGAGCGGGATATTCCCCGACCGGATATTGTGGTTTATCTAAAATCAACGCCGGAACGATTGATGCAAAATATTCATAAGCGTGGTCGGCATTTCGAACGAAATATTTCTTTTGAGTATTTGCAATCGTTGAACAAGGCATATAACAATTTTTTCAATCATTACACCGAAACGCCGTTACTTATTATCAATACTACCACCATGGATTTTGTCAAAAATGGAGCTGATTTTGAAAAGATCATCGATTTGCTATCGAGTGATTTTGAGGGGACGTTTCTTTATGATCCGTGATGGGCAAGGCGGCTGCAATTCGTAACTGCCTTACTGGGCTAATGAGCTTGCGCATGAAATAGATATACCGGTGATACAATAATGGTATTGCCGACTGCATCAAATAATGTCATTTCACCCCATCAGTTAATGGGGAAAAATCTGCAAATTCAATCGTTGCCCAGGAGCCAGATTCCTCTCCGCCGATCGGCCATCTACGTCAACCAGAGAGAATCGCCAACTACTGAGACCGCAGAGGAAAGGCGACGCTTACCCAGATAATTGGATGGTGGTATTGGAGTTGATAGTTTGAAATATAGATTATAAATCCAAAGATTTTTACTAGCGGGTGGTGCAAACATGTTTCTCTTTAAACTTATTCGAGTGATCATTTTTTGGGTGTTGGTTTATTTGATTTATAAATTGTTAAAGAATATTTTTCAAGCACCAGCGCCCAGATCTACCATTAAGGGTACGCCACGAAATCAAAAGCCGCTGGATGTTTCCGACGCTGATATCGAGGATGCCAAGTTTAAGGAGCTTTAAGATTGGTTGCAGATAATTTCGGGAGAATATTTTATGAAGCCATAGGAGTTGTTCAACAATTATCGGGTCGGTCTGGAAATAGGAAATCTTGGGAGCGAAAAAATGAGCGAAAAACCAAAGCGAGAGGTACGGGATAGGAATCAAATTGTTAAAAAATTAAAAATCTATCAGGAAGAGCATCAGCGGCTGACGGTTCTGTTTAATATTACTCGGAATATCTCGACAGAATTGAAGCTGGATCTGCTATTGCTCATTATTATGGATGAGGTCAGAAAGGCGCTAAAAGCGGACCGCTGCACCGTCTTCTTGTTAGATCGAGACAAAAAGGAGCTTTGGTCAAAAGTGGCACATGGCGAGCGGGACATTCGGTTCCCGAGCAATCTGGGAATTGCCGGCCATGTCGTGGCCACGGGTGATGTGCTAAACATCCCGGATGCGTATGCTGATCCACGATTTAATCCGGAGATCGACAAAAAAACGGGTTATCTCACGCGAAATATTCTGGCTTTTCCAATGCGCAATCGCCTGGGGGAGATCATGGGCGTTTTTCAGGTGTTGAATAAATATGAGGGGACCTTCACCAAACAGGATGAGCAGTTACTGGATGCTATATCGGCGATTGCGGCGACACAATTGGAAAATGCCCAACTGTATGAGGAGCAAAAGAAAACCTTAGAGAGTTTTGTGGGGACATTGGCTAGCACTATCGACGCGCGCGATCCTCTGACAGCCGGTCACTCCAATCGGATCGCACTGTATTCCGATGAGATTGCTCAAATGATCAATCTGCCACAGAAGCGTCGCGAGTTGCTGCGTTATGCGGCGCTGTTGCATGATTACGGCAAGATTGCGATTCGGGAAGCGGTGCTGTGCAAGAATGGCTCGCTATCCATTGATGAATATTGTCATATTCAGGAGCATGCTGCCTATACTCAGAGTATTCTGGAGAAGATCAATTTTAGCCGTGATTTTAAAGACGTCCCCAAAATTGCCGCGTCGCATCATGAAAAAATGAATGGCTCTGGTTATCCTGAAGGATTGGTGGGCGATCAGATTCCCATCGAGTCGCGCATTCTGTCGGTGGCCGATGTGTTCGATGCGTTGACATCGAAGCGCCATTATCGGGATCGGATGGAATTCGAAAATGTGATGGACATTCTGATGAATAATGCCGGCAGCCATTTTGATCGCAATATCATCGAGGCGTTTAAGAAGATCAAAATCGATCGCCTGATCGAAATTCTCGAAGGGGAATATAGCCAGGAACTGGATCAAAAAGATTTGCGTTATCTATCGCATTTCGAGATTCGACATCTGCTCGAGGTCATCCGCGATGGTCCGCTGAACGATGAAGAGAAAAAAATGTCAGATTTGTTCTATAAATATTACTACCGAAAATATCTGCCGGGACCAACCGAAAAGGCGGCACCTGAAAATCTCCTCCATCGCAGCCGAAAATTGGCAGGCATTTGAATGATGTTAGGTATCAAATACATTTTTCTATTGATGGCTGTCTATATGGTTTTTGTTACTGATTGCTACTCGCAAATCGAAGCTGGCGGGTCAGCAGCCACAACCCAACCGGCTATCGGAGCGGCGGCAGAAAGCACGCGATTGGACATCAAATCTCCAAAGGGTGCCATGCTACGGTCGTTGATTTTTCCGGGCTGGGGACAGTGGTATAATCAAAAGCGATTAAAAGCGGTGGTGGTGTTTGGGACTGAAATTGGGCTGCTGGCGAATTCGATCTATTTGAACCAAAAGTGTCAAGCCAGTCAGACGACGTTGGAGCGAGAATTCTATATCAACAACCGCAATCTTTCCAATTGGTGGCTGCTGGGAGTCGTCTTGTTTAGCATGGCGGACGCATTTGTCGATGCGCATTTGTACCGTTTTGATGAGAGTCCAGAGTTATCATTGGTGCAGGAGCGGCTATTTGCGGTTAGTGGGAGCGGATCTGGTTTTACTTGTTCGTTGCGAATCTCATTTTGAACTTACTGAGCAGGAGGCAGGAGTGGCAGGTTTAGAGTCATCCCGTGGTAATTGGTCCTCGAAAATAGGGTTTATTCTGGCTGCTGCAGGGTCAGCCATTGGTCTGGGAAATATCTGGCGCTTTCCATTTGTCACGGGGCAAAATGGTGGTGCTGTGTTCGTGCTAATTTATGTGGTGATGGTCGCGCTGATTGGATTGCCGGTAATGATCGCTGAGTTATCGATTGGGCGCCATACGCAACGAAATCCTGTCGGGGCATTTCGAATGCTTTTCCCCCGTAGTTTTTGGCAGATAGTTGGCGCGGTCGGGGTATTGACAGGATTGGGAATTCTGTCGTTTTATGCCGTAATCGCTGGATATACCTTGGGCTATTTTGTGAAAACCATTTTGGGCAATTTCAATCAGGTTATTTCAGCCGAACAATCGACCCAGATGTTTCAGAATTTTTCCGCCAACCCCTATTTGTCGGTGGGTTTTTTATTGGCGTTCATTGCCTTGACAGTAATGGTGGTCATGGGGGGAATTGCCGCCGGCATCGAGCGATGGAATAAAATTCTTATGCCGCTGCTGTTTGGGATTCTTCTCCTCCTAGCGGTGTTTTCCATTACTCTGGATGGAGCCGCGAAGGGCCTGGCTTTTTATTTAAAGCCCGATTTAACCAAAATTACCGGCCGAACCATTGCTCAGGCCCTGGGGCAGGCGCTCTTCTCGCTGAGCTTGGGGATGGGAACCATGTTGACGTATGGCAGTTATCTCTCCAAAAAAGAGAATCTGATTACCTCGGCAGGTTACGTTTGTCTGTTCGACACGCTGATTGCTGTGGCGGCTGGTTTTGTGATCTTTCCAGCTTTGTTCGCCATGGGTATGGACCCTGCCGGCGGTCCCAAATTGGTGTTTGTGGTCTTGCCATCGATTTTCGCCAGGATGCCAGTGGGATTCATTTTTGGAACGTTGTTTTTCTTGCTGCTATCCGTGGCTGCGCTAACTTCGACGATTTCGTTATTGGAAGTGCCGGTCGCCTATTTCGTCGATGAGCATCGGTGGTCGCGCAAAAAAGCGGTGGTGACGATGGGATTGATCGCGTTTGTGCTTGGCATTCCATCAGCGTTGTCATTTGGCGCCAATTCTACTCTCACCAAACTGATTTCCGAAAATTTTGGTTTTCTGGATTTAATGAATGCCATATTTGGAAATTACTCATTATCGATCGGTGCCTGTTTCATTGCCATTTTTGCCGGTTATCAATGGGGAACAAAGGCGGTCGCGCGAGAAATTCAGGAAGCAGGAAATGTCTTTTATTTTCGACGCCTCTGGATTTTTCTGATACGGTTTATTTGTCCCATTGCCATATTTATTATTTTGGCATATATCGCCTGGACTGGAGAATATTTTTAATGATAGGATGAGCTATGGATAGAGAGGAAGCCTATCAATTAGCGCGATCCAGATTTTCGAATCAAAATCTGTTCAAACATGTATTGGCCGTGGAAGCGGTCATGCGAGGTTTGGCTGATCATTTCGGCGAGAATCGAGAGCGCTGGGGATTGGCAGGTTTATTGCACGATCTCGATTACGAAGAGACCATGCATGATCCGGAACGGCACACGCTGGTGACCGAGGTGCTTTTGGCGCCGTATGGGCTTGATCCCGAGATTATCGAAGCGATCAAATGCCATAACGATAAAGCCCCGCGTACGCAATTGATGGGCAAAGCCATTTACGCTGCAGATCCGGTAACTGGATTGATTGTCGCCGCAGCGTTGATGCATCCTGAAAAAAAATTAGCCGCCATCGATGTCGAATTTATTTTGCGTCGCTTTAAGGAAAAGCGATTTGCAGCCGGCGCCAATCGAGAGCAGATTCAGACCTGTGTCGATTTGGGATTGTCTTTGGAAGAATTCTTGGCCATTGCCTTGAAAGCGATGCAAGGGATTAGTCGGGACTTGGGGTTATGAGGAAGTTGTTTGGTGGACTACTTTTCAGCCTGGTTTTATGGACCCAGATTGAAACTCTCGCCGCCCAATCAACGGCTGAAGCAAAATTTCAGCCAGACCCAGCCACCCGTGTGAAAGTTGCTTTTACCTGGTCCGATTCCTGGTTCAGTCGCGACAAGATGCATCACTTTCTGTCTAGTGCGTTTTTGACAACAACAGGGTACTATTTTTTTCGCGAAGAGAACCATTGGCGTAATGAGCGAGCCCATCAAGGCGGAGTGGTATTCTCTATTTCTCTGGGCTTGCTTAAAGAGATCCGTGATGGTGCTTCACCCGGCCGAGCCTTTAGCTGGAAGGATCTAATAGCTGATTGTGCTGGGACGGCTCTGGGATTGGCTTTGGTCTCTAATTTTCGATGAATAGCATAGTGGCAGGGGAGTGTTTGATTAATAGAAAATGACGTTTTCTAATTACGACAAGCCGCGAGCTGAATGTGCAATCATTGGGATATTTGGCTTGCCCAATGCGGCCAATTATACCTATCTGGGATTGTATGCGCTGCAACATCGCGGTCAAGAGAGCTCCGGCATTGTATCCAACGATGGCGGAATTTTTTATAAGCATGTGGACCTCGGGTTGGTCGCCGATGTTTTCAGCAAAATTGAGACATTGAATCGTCTGCCCGGCGACCGGGCAATTGGTCATAATCGTTACTCGACAACGGGGGCAACGCAGCTAATTAATGCGCAGCCATTAGTGGTTAGCTCGCGTTATGGTCCCCTGGCCATTGCCCATAATGGCAATTTTGTCAATGCTCATTTGCTGCGAACAAGGCTAGAACGAGACGGCGCGATCTTTCAAACGACTACCGACACTGAAGTGGTATTGCACCTCATTGCCCGGTCGAAAGAGTATCGTCTGGTTGATAAAGTGAAGGATGCGTTACGCCAGATTCAGGGCGCATATTCGTTGACCATACTGACGCGGGACGAACTGATCGGAGTACGCGACCCGCATGGTTTCCGGCCATTATGCATCGGCAGAAAGGACGACGGCTGGATTCTCGCCTCCGAATCCTGTGCGCTGGACATCATGGATGCGGAATGGATTCGCGAGGTGCAACGTGGGGAAATCATCGTAATTGACCGAAATGGCCTCACGAGCCATTGCTTGCCCCAACCCTCGACCGGTCATGCGTGCATCTTTGAATTTGTCTATTTTTCGCGACCCGATAGTCGTATTTTTGGCGAAAAAGTGGATAAAGCACGGCGACGACTGGGCAAAAACCTGTCGCTGGAACAGCCAGTGGAGGCTGATCGCATTATCGCAGTGCCAGATTCGAGCAACACCGCTGCGCTGGGCTATGCCCAGGAATCAGGGATCAAATTCGAGATCGGCTTAATTCGCAATCATTATATTGGTCGAACATTCATTCATCCTGTTCAGTCGATGCGCGATTTTAATGTTCGGATCAAGTTCAATCCGGTGCAGGGGATTTTAAAAGATAAACGCGTGATTGTGGTGGATGATTCGATTGTGCGGGGAACGACCTTGAGGCTGCTGGCGCGGATGATTCGCAATTCGGGGGCCAAGGAAATACACATTCGTATCAGTTCGCCGCCCATTCGGTTTCCCTGCTATTATGGCATGGATTTCCCCACGCGCGAAGAATTGATTGCCAATAATATGTCGATTGATGAAATTCGGCGGTTTCTGGAGGTCGATTCGCTGACCTATTTGTCCATGGATGGCCTGCTGCAATCCGTACCGGCAGAGGTGGGCGGATATTGCACCGCTTGCTTCAGCGGCAATTATCCAATCATGCCGGAGCAAGGAATCGAAAAACTGCAACTCGAAAATGGCATTGTGATCGATTAGATGAATGAGCGACTCAAATTTTTGGATTACTTTTTTGTGCTGCGGCCAACGCTGTTTTTCCCGGTGTGGACGGTATTTTTGGCCGGCCTCCATGCCAATGCCGTGTTCGATCCCAAACATGCGATGTCGTCTCTGGCCATTGTGCCGGCTCAAAATCAGATCCTGGTGGCTTTGTTGCTGTCGCTGCTGATGGGGGCCATATTTATTTTTAATCAGATCGCTGATATCGAAACCGACCGTCAGAATAACAAGCTCTTTTTTATTGCCAATGGAATTATCCGAAAGCCGGTGGCGGCC
>JAPDQM010000010.1:0-66104 GCA_034505795.1 Candidatus Zhuqueibacterota bacterium | reverse complement strand
ACAGGCCACGCAGATGCCCATGTTGGGTGGATTGCCAAATTTCTGCAGCAGCGGCGCCAATACGCCGATCACTGCTCCCGCAAGAATGATGCCCCAGCGAGAGGCAAAGAATTGGGTGAGTTTTTGACGCATGAATTCTTCCTCCGATTTTATTTATTTTTTTATAAGGTTCAGCAAAATAAAAATTGTCATTTCGAGCGAAGCGAGAAATCTGGCTCATTAGAGTCGGTCTGGAAATTATCTATTTTTTTTCAAAGAAGTGATTCCGAACAAAGTGAGGAATCTGAATTTTCCCGAAAATATTGGACTTACAGATTTCTCCCTTCGGTCGAAATGACTTAGAAATGTAAATTACTTAATGCTCTCCGCTTCCCCAATGATAATTAGTTTTGAAAATTGGAAAATGGAGCATTGATCATTGATCATTATTTGAAATTTTTTGACTGTAACGCAATTTGGCAAATTGCGTTACAATCCGTTCAGCGCACAGCCCAGCGCTCCTACAATCTGCGGATCTTCAGGGATCAGCACCGTTCGGCCGAGCTTTTCCTGAAGTAAATTTTTCATGCAGGGATTATACGCCACGCCGCCGACGAATACGACATCATCTTCAATCGAAACCCGCTGCAACATGCCGATGGAGCGAGTGACGATCCCCTGATGAATCCCCAACGACACGTCCTCTCGAACAGCGCCTTTAGCCACCAGCGAAATCACCTCAGACTCGGCAAAAACAGTGCAGAGGCTGCTGATCTTTTCTGAGCGTTTGGCCTGGCAGGCGGCCTGGCCAAAATCGGTCAACGAATAGCCCAGGGCCATGGCCATGATTTCCAAAAAGCGGCCCGTGCCAGCGGCACATTTGTCGTTCATCTCGAATTTCAATAGCTTGCCATCGACTGCCAGCGAAATCGCTTTGGTATCCTGACCGCCGATGTCAAGAATGGTCCTGCAATTGGGAAACAGATGCCTGGCGCCGCTGGCAAACGCCTTGATCTCGCTGATCACCTCGCAGGGATAGTGCTGGCTGAAGAGATGTCGACCATAGCCCGTGGCCGTGATCACATCGTAGTCGACGCCCTGCAGAAACTCGGCGCAGACCTTGAGGGGATCAAAACTGTTTTCGCCCTTGCGGATGTGGGTGATTTTTCCGTCCTCGAGCACGACCAGTTTGACCGTCCGAGAACCGATGTCGATGCCTGCTGATTTCATTTTACGCCCTATTTTTTGACCGCTAATTTCGCTAATTTTTCTAATTGCGCCAATTTAAAGGAATGAACCTTGCGAAGGTTGGGAACCTTCGCAAGGGAGATCGAAATTGTTCAAAGATTGCTTCGGCAAAAAGCGCCTCGCAATGACTGGGCTAAAGTCATTGCGTTGTAGTAATGTAAAACAATTATCCCCCAATCCGCTCGATAAACGCTTCCACACGGGTTTTGATCTGTCCTGCATCTTCCTGGCTATAATCGGTATCGATGCGCAGGACAGGGATGCCATCGGCCTCCAGCGCTTTCTCCACAGGCCCACTTTCGATCTGGTAGGGCTGGCAGAATTGGAGGCTGTAATGGATCACTCCGTCTGCCTGATACTTTTTCACCATCGACTTGATGTGCTCCAGTCGGCTGGGATTGGGCGTGAAGATGGCGCAGTCGATCTGGAAATAGCGCTCCACGATGTTATCCAGCAATTGCTCCACCGTATTGCCCGATTCATTGGTAAGCCACTGCGTGCCTCGTTCGCCGACACAGGATTCCTCGCCCACGATGATGGCGCCGCTGCTCTCCACGATCCAGGGAATTTTCCAGTTGGGTACGGCCATGGGCGAGCCAGAGATCACGACCCGTGGGGTGCCATTACCCCGAACGCCCTCAGCTTTTTTCACCCGTTGCTCCAACTCATCGCAAATCTTGTTCACCGAAGCGGTGAAGCGCACGGGATCATCATAGAAAAACACCTGGTTGATGAGCAGGGCATCCAGTCCCGAAATGGGCGCAGGGCTATGCTTTCTCAAATCGGACAGCCGATGGATGGCCTTGCGCTTCTGATTGACCAGCTCGATGCCTTTTTTTAACGAGGCCACGGTAATTTTCTTCCCTGATACTTCTTCCAGCGCTTTGGCGAATCGCTGATATTCAGCTTTCAACAACGCCTTGCCTGAATCGCTTTTCATCTGCGGCAGATCCAGGATGAATAGATTTTTCACCAGCTCTTTCAGGAGTTCATACGCCTTCTTCTTGCCGTCGCAGGTGTTTTCGCCAACGATCATGTCGCTGGACTCAACATACGGACAGACTTTGCCCAATTTGAATCCGAAGGCGGATTTGATCAAAGCGCAGGTGTTGCGAGGCAGCACCTCCTCGGCTTTGTCGAAGCCAAATTCAGCGCCAGCGCACAGTCCCACGGAAATGCCATCCACGGCCAAAATTAATTCCTCGGGCACGAACACACAGAACGAACCGATCACCTTGCGATCGTTGCCCTGGGCATCCCGCAGTTCTTTGATGCGCAAGCCATGCACTTCGCTCATCACAAAATCAAAATATTGCATCCCTTCAGGACGATTTTTTTGTGACATGTAGATATCCCCATACGCCTGCCCCAGTACACCCAGTAACGCATCGTGAGCGGGCAAATCCAATCCCAGCTCAGTCCACATCTGACGATAGTCTGCTGCCATTCAGCTTCTCCTCTGTTTGATGAAATTTGCTAATTTCAAAAGTCAAATTCCAAATGCTAAAACCCAAATCCCAAATAAATTTCAAATTTCAATCTTCAAATTTCAAAAATTTCTTGCTGGAGAAGAACCAGTTTGGAAAATTGGAATTTGAAAATTGGATATTGTTTGAAATTTGTCATTTGAAATTTGGTGCTTTTTGATGATTGTTCAAAAAATTTTGATAACATCAATAGTCACAAATTGGATTAAATAAAGTGGAATTACGGAGACATACTCCACCTCCTTCCGTATGGGTCGCAGCCGTTCCTGCGACCAGGCATACTTCAGGAGGTTAGCGGTCTAATGGCAGGAAGACTGCGGCAGTTAATCGATTCGGGAAGCGCACGGTTTCCCAGAGTTGGCATCAAGTGATTTGCTGGAATTTTGCTTTGATCT
Source organism: Candidatus Zhuqueibacterota bacterium (assembly GCA_034505795.1). Classification (GTDB taxonomy): domain Bacteria; phylum Zhuqueibacterota; class Zhuqueibacteria; order Thermofontimicrobiales; family Thermofontimicrobiaceae; genus Thermofontimicrobium_A. Next base: position 62,995 of record JAPDQM010000010.1, on the reverse strand, counting down.
GGTGCATTGTTTAGCCTTACGCTTTTTTTAAGTTCTGAATATATTATTCACGCGGTTATAATTTAGCACTAAATTCGATCGCTGTCAAGTGATTTGTTAAATAATTTTATCAATATTTTTACGACCGTGCCATAAGGTACAAATGATTTTTGCGAAGAAAATGCCTCATATGCATATTTTCAATATTAGCCCTCTCGATGGCGCTGGTTTTTCATCTCAAAAGCCTCAAAAGCCGGATCAGAACCTGGCCTTCAACACAAAACCAAAAAAAGCGATGTTATCTTTAGGTGCTTCTGAATCGATAAGCCAAGCTGTTGCTGAGGCCGAAAGTTTGCCCATTAATTGGTAATGGCGTTGCAGGATGCTGGCATTGAAGTGGCTTCTACAAGAATTATTGCTCGGACGGGTTAGACAGCCACAGAATCCCTGGCAGTTGTGCAAAATAGTCAATTGGATTCGATGGATGACCTAGTGACGCTGTTGATCGGCGAGGTTGCCAGTTCCGGTGCCTGGAATCAACCATTTTCAGAATGTTTTATTAATTGGTTTGATGAAGCTATCGTTTTGGCTGGAAATGATCCCCTACAAGTCATCGTGTTGTCAACCCGAATTGTAGCCCCACCCCTTTTGCTCCACAGCGAGATACCTCGGCTATTCATGGGGAGTTCGATCAATTTAATTTCCTGAGCCGGAGATTGTCGATAAAGGTGGGTGGTTATTATGCGAATGTCATGCCCGTTTCCCGAAAGACATGGCAGGATCGTAGCGATCTCGAAACTGACAATCTGCACCCTTCTGCAAAATGCACCGAAAAAAGGTTGCTCCCGTCCTGCTAATCGCCCGAGGGATTTTGGAAAATTCTCGTCCACAAAAATTCATTCATAATTTAACCGCCGAGATAAGGGCGTCACTCGATTGTGCATAGCTGAAAAGAAAGAAAAATGCCTCCTGGAGTTGGTTATATTCCCAGGAGGCATAGACTCAATAGGCCTTGGCTGCAATGACTCGCTGGGCGGAAGGCTCGCCGCACAGCAGACATTTGCCATTCTCTTTGAATGGGTTTTTCAGCGGAATGCAGCGAATGGTCGCTTTGGTTTCTTCCTGCAACTGGTCCTCACAGCGTCGATTACCGCACCAGTGAATCCAGAAAAATCCGCCGGGCTCTTCGATTTTGACCTTAAAATCAGCATAGTCGTCGGTCACAAAGGTGTAGTCATCTCTGAACTTGAGGGCGCGCTTGAACAGATCATGCTGGATGGCGTCCAGAGTTTTTTCGATCGAATAGGTTAATTGATCGACAGGCACTGCTGTTTTTTCGCTGGTGTCCCGGCGAACCAGGATCACCTGATTTTTCTCGAAATCCTTGGGGCCGATTTCGATTCTCAATGGCACTCCACGCTGCTCCCATTCATTGAATTTCCAGCCAGGTCGGTAACCTTCGCGATCATCGACCTTAAACGAAAAGCGGCCATTCCAGGCAATGGTGATCTTCTCGATGAATTCCAGAATCTGATTCCGCTCAGTCTCGCCTTTGGTGATCGGAATAATAACCAACTGGGTGGTTGCCAACCGCGGAGGAATAATTAGACCTTGATCATCGCCATGCGCCATGATAACCGCGCCAATCAAACGGGTCGAGACACCCCAACTGGTGGCGTAGACATATTTTAATTGCCCATCTTCATCTTGAAAGGTCACATCGAACGCTTTGGCAAAATTCTGGCCCAGGTTGTGGGAAGTTCCCGCTTGCAATGCGCGGCGATCCTGCATCATCGCTTCGATGGCATAGGTGCGCACGGCGCCGGCAAATTTTTCTTTGTCGGTTTTGTAACCCTGGATCACCGGAATGGCCATATAGTCTTCAGCAAAACGAGTATAGATGTTTAAGATTTTTAGTGTTTCTTCCTCGGCTTGCTCAGCCGTGGCATGAGCCGTGTGGCCTTCCTGCCACAAAAATTCGGTGGTCCGCAAAAACAACCGCGTACGCATTTCCCAGCGGACCACGTTGGCCCATTGATTGATGAGAATAGGCAAATCGCGATACGATTGAATCCAATTCTTGTACATGCTCCAGATGATCGTTTCCGAAGTTGGTCGGACCATCAGCGGCTCTTCCAATTTTTTGCCACCACCATGAGTGACCACAGCACATTCGGGAGCAAAACCTTCCACATGTTCGGCTTCCTTTTTCATGAAACTCTCAGGAATAAACAATGGGAAATAGGCATTTTGATGGCCAGTTTCCTTAAACATTTTATCCAGGGTTGCCTGGATTTTTTCCCATAGCGCATAACCATTGGGTCGGATAACCATGCACCCTTTGACGGGGGCATAATCGGCAAATTCCCCGGCAGCAATCACGTCGGTATACCAGCGGGAATAATCTTCGGCTCGTTTGGTAATTCCTTTCGCCATGCTATTCAAAAACCTCCATTCGTTGGTTGACAGTAGATGCAGTGAAACAAGTATTATAATCAAGTTCGGGAATTGCTTTGTCGGCGCTGGTTTGTTATCTAGAATTCGAAATTAACGTCCTCGTCGGCGCATGGATCGATCTTTTCCGCCAAGCGTTTTTCCACAGCATAATAGCATACAGCGGGGTCGGGGAAAGACTTTAAACAAAACAATTCACGGTACCGCTTCCATTCGGGACGCGATTTATCAATCACATCGACCAGCATGCCCTGATCGCAATGCAAGCATTGGAGTGGCTGATCCACAAAGGAAATCACACTATGCTGCGCAATCAATGCCTGACTGTTGCTCCAGGTTGGCCGATATGACCGCTGTTGGAATTCGATTTGGTGAAGTTTCTGGAAGATCAGCCGACCATGATTAAGCATTATGCGGCCACGAAACTCCATTTCATCCCCAGCAGCAAATTGAAACCGCGCTTGCTGGTCGGGATAGACAATCGCATAACAATGATCTTCCCAGTGATGGCGATCAATGTATGCGTGATCGAAATGCAGAAAATAGCCATTGATGTTCAAATGCACGTTTTGATGGCTAATGATTTTTGTCAACGCTGGCTTGACCGATCGAATACTGCCCTGCAGATCGATCACTTTGTCTTTCAATGATTCAAACCAATCCTCAAAGTCGGCTAATTCATCCAAAAAGTCCTGATAATCTGCTTCGGATATCAGCAACTGGGGCTGATTATGAGTTTTTTCGTCATAGTAATGCTTGCAACCAAAACATTTTCTGCCGACATGCTGGAAACCTTTGATGCACCGTTGTCCTTTGTTCAGCAAATGACAGCGCCACCAGAAATAGACGCAACCCTGGGGGTAGCAATTTTTGACTCGCAACACATGGTACACCGAAACGCGATGTTCGAATTTGGCGTGCCCCGCCGCTTTACAGCGGAAGACATCCATTCGTTTATAAGGATTAATCATGCACTGCTCGATTCATTCGGTTATCGGGTACTGCTATCGCATCGCTAATAATGATCCTTGAAAAATTCGGCTGCTGCCCAGAACTTGACATGCTGCTGTGCCTTGCTGGTGGCATAACCAGCGGGATAATAAGCATAATTCTGGAATAAAGCAATAGAAAATTATAACGGCGCCTAAAGCAGCCTTGGAGCAATGCTCAGGATCACAATTAACGATTCGCGCCGGCCGCCGCTCAGCACGATTAGCGCCGAATGAGCAAGGGACGGTGTTATGTTAAATGGCCTCTGCCAAGCGGCGAATGATTTCATCGAATAATAAAAATCCCTGCGGCGTCAGCCGTAAATTTCCTTCAGAAAACAACAACCACTCGCTTTGCTGAGATTGAACCAATTGCCTGATAACATGATCAAATTTTTCAGCAAAAGTCGTTTGAAATTGTTGCTCAAATTTTCGATAATCGAGGCCAGCAACGGTCCTCAAGCGCAGGTATAGAAATTCGAGCATCTGCTGATTGATGGAAAGCTGTTCCTGTTCAGCTACTGGTCTTTGACCAGATTTCAGCGCGTGCAGATAATTAGTCAATGACCGATGATTCCACTGTCGGTGCTGATTCCAAAAGGAATGAGCACCAGGGCCAATGCCCAGATAAGGTGTGCCATTCCAATAGTGCTGGTTATGCTGCGATTCGAACCCTGGCCGGGCAAAATTGGATATTTCATATTGCTGTAAACCGCATTGAGCCAGCATGTCATGGCTGGCCAAGTACATGGCTCGCTCAATTTCCTCATCAACTCGAGCAAGCTTGCCACTGGCGATTTCGGCTTGCAGCGCTGTCCCTGGTTCAAGAGTCAAACCATATAGCGATAAATGTTGGGGACTATAGGCCAGCGCCTGGTTGAGATTGGCCTGCCAGTTAGCCAGTGTCTGTCCCGGAATTGCAAACATCAAATCCAGGCTGATATTATCAAAACCTGCCTGCTGCGCCCAGGTGATGCAAGATCGGGCTTGCTGCACATCGTGGATGCGTCCCAATCGTTGCAGCTCGGCATCACGAAAGCTTTGAACCCCAATGCTTAAACGATTAACGCCAAGCGACCGAAATTCCCGCAGACTTTTCGGCGTCACTGTCTCGGGATTTATTTCGATGGTAAATTCAAAGGGCTGCCGCAGATGAAAGAGTCGTTGAACCTGGTGCACCAGCGAATCCAGTTGAATGCTCGTTAACAGCGAGGGGGTGCCGCCGCCGATGTAAATCGTTTCAAAAATAGCGTTCGAGAAAGTGGGATGATCGGCGTAGCATTTTAATTCTAATTTTGCGGCTGTTAAAAATCTCTCGGCCAGCCCGGCATCGAATTTGACCGAATAGAAATCGCAGTAACTGCACTTTCGCAAGCAAAACGGAACATGGATATATAAAGCGGCTCTCATGCGAATTATTTCTTTTTCATCATCATACTGACCGGTCGCTACCAGCGACCGGTCAGTTGGCAGGCCGAAAATTATACCGCTGTTACCCTGCAGCGACCGGTTAGTTGGCAGTTCAAAAGTTATATCGGCCATAGCAGTCAGACAACGGTTTGCTGCCTCGCCCACTCAATAACAGCAGCAGCCATTCTTCAGCGAATCAGGTCTGCCAATCGTCCCCAGCGAATTTTATTGACGATTCGATACCAGGGATAAATGATGAGATTTTGATCCCAGGAAAAATAGATGATCAACGCTTCGCCGACAATATTGTCCCGTGGCAGGCTGCCCCAGGAGCGACTGTCGGCGCTGTTATCCCGATTGTCACCCATCATAAAATAGTGGCCAGGTTCGACGGTGATGGGACCAAAATTTTCATGTTCCCAACCGTCAAAATGGCGAATGACATATTTTTTGCCGTTATCCAGCTTCACCTGAAAATAGTGGACGATAGTCCCTTCCTCCTTATCGTACTTTTTTCGATGGGGAAGAGGGGTGATCTCGCCCTCGGGTTTACCATCAATATATAACAGTCCATTTCGTATTTCCACTGTTTGCCCGGGCAACGCGACGCACCGTTTGATATAATCCAATTTGGGATCCCTGGGATATTTGAAGACAATGATATCGCCACGTTTGGGCTCACGAATCACGGGCAGCCGAAAATGGGGAATGTGGATATCCACCAATGGGATGCGGTCGGGCGTCCGGACGCCATAGACGAATTTATTGACTAAAAGAAAATCGCCGATCAACAGCGTGTCCTTCATCGAGCCTGTGGGAATTCGAAAGGCCTGAATGACGAACATGCGCAGGATCATAGCCGCTACGAATGCCACCACCAGCGATTCTATTGTTTCTCGATAGATCGTTTTGGAATAATTGTAAATCAGAGATTTATATTTTTGATACTGCTCTGGATTGATCAGCGATTTCAGCCGCTTGCGAAATGAAAATTTCGTGAAAAAGCTGGCATTTTTCAATGTGGCAAGCTGCGAATGAATTTCAGCCGGTGCAATATCCTCCAGTTCCTGCAGTGATTCATCGGTGATAATAAAGCTGCTCAGCTTAAAAATTTTACCATACAAAAGTATCAACCATTTGTCGAGCAGCCCATATTTGCGGCCAGTCGTCTCATCAAGGGCTTTCTCGAAATCCTGACGATTGGCAAATTTTTTGTCCTTCAACGGCTTCAATCGATTGTGCAAATCCGCTGAGATTTTCCCTCTGAGCCTGGCGAGCGATTTTTCGGTTAAGATATAGCTTACGATGGATACTTTTTTCCTCGCTCGCTCGACAATTGTCCAGGTGAATTTGGTGATTTCGTCGCGATTCAATTGGCTTTTTAGAGATCGCGTAACGACTTTCTTGCCCAACATCTTTAGAAATTTTTTTTCACTACCAAACCGCTCGTTTTTGAATCGTTCGAGTTTTGAAATCATCGCTGATGGGAGATGGTCATCCGCTAATTTTTTGAGCACCGCATCGGTAATGATAAAGGCAGTAAAATAATCCTTTGCTTTTTTCTCCTTTTGCTCGGCCACTTTTAATATTGCTGCCTCATATTTGCTGGCTGCCTCTTTGCCCACGGCTCGTCTAACTTTGCGCATCAGGCCGCCTGGCTTTTTATGCTCCTCAAACAGGCAAGCCTCCAATTTAGAAAGGATCTCTGACGGAATATTTTCCTTCTCCAAGCGAGATAGCGATTGTTCTGTTAGCTTATAAAAAATTAACGATGGTGCTTCCTGATTCTTTTTCTGTTTTTTGGATTTTGCCATAACCGACTCCGTTTATATCAGCTTCTATCTTATAACTCTGCTTTCATCAAAAAAGTTTAGTATTCCCATTGAATCCGATCAATTTTTTTGGCGCTGCGAATGCACGCGGTCACAATGATGATGGCGGATACAATAGCGTTCAGGCCGATGGCCATCATCACAATTAGCGGCAATGGGATTTGCCATGCCTGTCCCACAAAAAAGACGATTGCTGCAGCGATGCCCATTAAGGCTATCACCAAAAATGTCGCCAGGGAAAGCATCAGGCTGCCGGCATAGGTCAGCATACGCTTCGGATGATCCCAATCGAAGCGCGGCCATTGTGCACCGACATATAGGCCCACAGCAGACATCGTTGTGGTAAGCACTAATGCGACCAGCGCTGACATTCCGACGATCTGCAATGGATGGTGAAAGTAAAGACCGACAATTAGCACCGCCAACCATGACAGAGCAGTGCTCGTCCCACAAGCGAGCAAAAATTTTCCCAGGACCACACGTAGCGACGACTGGGGCAAAAGCCGGGTGATCCAGAACGTTCGGGCTTCCAGCGGGATGAGGCGCGAGGCCATCTGTCCGCTCACCAGCGCCGAAAAAAGCAATGTAATTAAATAGGGGTAATAAACGGCAAATTCGGACTCAAGTTCCTGGCCGGGCTGAACGATAGGCAGCAGCACCATCATCACCACCAGAAGCAGGATATTTACAAGCTGTCGAGTGTCTCGGCGGAATAATTTGAAATCACGGGCACAAATAGCGCCGATTGGATTGGCAAGAGTGAATCCGATGGAAAATGAACGCAACGCTGCTTGTTTGACTGGCTGGCCTTTCATCTCCATCGAGGTCTTTCGTCCCCCGGCTAAGGATCCCATCTGGAAAGTGCGTCGGCTAAGTTTAAGGCATAACCAATAGAGCCCTGCATTGAGCGTGACCAATGGTAGAAAACCCCAGAGTGCCTGGAGCCGATTGGTGGCGATACCGGCAAGAATTTGTGCGGCCCAGGTGCCTGGAAGCAATTGAAGCATGGAATTCTTGGACAGTCGCTGCATCGACTCAATCAGGGCCGGCTGAAAATCTGGCGACTGTTGATCAAATATAGAGCCGCGGATCAACTGCATCGTTAGCCAGATGGCCAGCGTAATTACGGCCAGTAGGATGATCGACAGTTCTTTCGCACGCGAGGCGGGCAACAAGCGAACCAGGATGAGTGCGCCCAAAAAAGAGATGGCTACCGGAATGGAAAGGAACAGCAGCACATCGATACCCATCAGGGGATAATAATACCACGGTGAGCGATTCACATAGCCAAAGACAATGCAGGTGGGTAATCCCATGAATAAGAAAAAGGTTGAATTGGCGATGATCGCTTCCAGCAGTTTGAAAGTGAAAATAGTATCGCTGGATAGTGGCGATGTGATCAACAATGGCAGATCACTGGCAATAAAAAGATAGTGGAGCGAAATCGTGATGCCACTGGCCAGCAGAAAAATGAAAAATCCCCCAAAGATCATGATCATTGAGCTATTCATCAATAGATCGCCACCAGATTGCTGCGCCATAATGAGAAAGACCTCGGTCAGCCACTGATAGATGACGACAAAAAGCACGGCCGCGCCGGCCAGGCTCAATAGCTTTCGTCCGCGCTTTCGTGATGGTTCTCGGTAAAAACTATTCCACCACATCAACATTTTGACCTTCAGCAGCAGCATCAATTTCGAGCCAGCAGGTCTCATTTGTCCTCCAGATATTTGAGGACCTCGTCATATTCGCTGCCGCCAGTCAATTCGAGGAATATTTCTTCCAGGCTTTGATCCCGATCACTCGATTGGCGTCGTAGCTCGTCCATGGTGCCGCAGGCGATCAATTGGCCGTGATCGATAATCCCTACCCGGTCGCACATGGCCTCAGCAATCTCCAGAATATGGGTCGACATAAAAACAGTCGTCCCCTGTTTGACCAACCCTCGCAACAAATCCTTCAGATGGCGCGCACTTTTGGGATCAAGGCCGACGGTAGGCTCATCCAGAAATAGTACGCGGGGGTCGTGTATCAGGGCCGCGGCCAGTACGCATTTCTGCTTCATACCGTGGGAGAAAGTCTGGATAAGGTCGTTCACTTTATTTTGCAGGTCGAATAGCTCGACAAGCTGGGAGAAGCGGCGCTTGAAACTGCTGGCATCCATTTCATACATGCGAGCGACAAATTGCAAAAATTCGATCAGCGTGAGTTTGTCATAAAGAACTGGCGTGTCCGGCACCAGCCCGAACATTTTTTTGGCTTCCACTGGCTGAGTGGCCAGATCATACCCTCCAATGCGAACACTGCCGGAAGTAGGTTGCAGCAAGCCGGTCATCATCTTGATGGTGGTTGTTTTGCCGGCGCCGTTTGGTCCCAAAAAAACGAATAATTCATTAGCAATTTGCAGATTGAGATCCTGAACCGCCAATTGATGGTCGTATACTTTCGTCAGATGAATTGCTTCGATCAATTTTATCACTCCGCCAGATTAATCCACTTTTAAAACAGCCAAAAACGCCTCTTGAGGGACTTCAACTTTTCCCAGTTGCTTCATCCGCTTTTTGCCCTCTTTCTGTTTCTCCAGGAGCTTGCGTTTCCGGGTGATATCGCCGCCATAGCATTTGGCAGTGACGTTTTTCCGAATCGGGCGGATGGTTTCGCGGGCGATGATTTTGCTGCCGATCGCTGATTGAATAACGACCTCAAACAATTGCCGGGGAATCAGCTCTTTGAGTTTCTGGCATATTTTGCGGCCCCATTCGTACCCTTTGCTTTTGTGAACGATTACCGAAAGGGCATCAACGATCTCTTTATTGATCAGAATGTCCAGTTTGATTAAATCCCCCTGCTGGTAATCGGAAAATTCATAATCGAAAGAAGCATAGCCTTTGCTAACGGATTTCAATCGGTCATAAAAATCGTAAATGATTTCCGCCAGCGGGAATTCATAATGCAAATCGGCGCGAGTAGGATCGATATAGTCGGTATTTTTATAGATTCCCCTGCGTTCTTGTGCAATCTTCATGATATTGCCGATAAATTCAATCGGTGTCAAAATACTGGCTTTCACATACGGTTCTTCGATAAAAGCGATGTTGCCGGCTGGCGGCAATTTGACCGGATTGTCGACCATCACGACTTCGCCATTGGTTTTATGCACCCGAAAAGCGACGCTGGGGAGCGTGGTCACCAGGTTGAGATTGTACTCGCGTTCCAATCGCTCCTGCACAATTTCCATGTGCAGCAACCCCAGAAAACCGCACCGAAAGCCAAATCCCAGCGCCACGGAATCCTCTGGTTCGTAAATCAAAGCTGCGTCATTTAGCTTCAGCCGATCGAGGGCGTCCCGCAGGTTTTCGTAGTCTTCATTTTCTGCGGGAAAGAGGCTGCTAAATACCATTGGCTTGGCCTCGCGGTAGCCTGGTAAGGGCTGGGGTGCGGGATTATTCAGTGAGGTGATGGTATCGCCGACCTTGGTATCTTTCACCTCTTTGGCACCAGCGATGACATAACCGACCTCGCCCACGGTCAGGCGTGGTCGGGGGATATTTTTTAACTGCAGTATTCCCACTTCATCGACTTCATACGATTTATCGTGCGCGAAAAATTTAATCGGCATGCCAGTTGTGATTTCTCCTTGAAATACTCGCACGTAGGCAATCGCGCCACGATAGCTATTGAACATGGAATCGAAAATGAGGGCTTGCAAAGGGGCCTGCGGATCACCCTGCGGCGGCGGAATTCGCTGAACCACCGCTTCCAGAATTTCAACAATGCCGCTTCCCTGTCGGGCGCTGCAGAGCAGAATTTCATCTTCTCGAACGCCCATAATTTCAACCAATTGCTGTTTGACCAGATCGACCCGGGCGTTTTTTAGATCGATTTTGTTAATCACGGGAATAATCTCCAGATTGTTTTCCAGCGCCAAGTAGAGATTGCTGATGGTTTGAGCTTCCACTCCCTGTGATGCATCTACCACCAGAATCGCCCCTTCGCAGGCCGCCAGGCTGCGGGACACCTCATACGAAAAATCGACGTGTCCTGGGGTATCGATCAAATTCAAAATATAATCATTTCCGTCCTGAGCATGATAGTTCATGGTGATCGCATGCGCTTTAATGGTGATGCCGCGCTCGCGTTCCAGATCCATGCTATCGAGAATTTGATCGACCATCTCCTCTTTGCGAAAAGTGCCGGTCACTTCCAGCAAACGATCAGCCAGAGTCGATTTGCCATGATCGATATGGGCAATGATTGAAAAATTTCGAATGAAATTAATTGACATAAAGACGTACCTGATAAGCGTTGATGTTAAAAAATAAAACTTCCAAAAATATGAAATTTTTAGTTAGAATGCAATATAAAAATCATGCGCCATCAGAAATGACCAACAGCACCATTGAGACACTAAGTATAAAGGCAACATGTGAAATCACGCTCTGTCTTTAATTTTGACTTTGATTATTGATGTTTATGACATTGATGTGGTTCGTTTTTTAATGTTCTATGAGCCGACGGATGAAAACACGTTTTATCTAACCCTTATTGGTATCATGCGATTCGAGGGGCAGTGGACGAAGATGATGCCATCGAGAGATGCTGGTTCAGAAAGTTTTTGCGCCAGGCAGGATGCTACTCGCCGATTCAATTCAGCGGGCTCCAATGCTCTGTTCGATTTTTTGAATGGAGGTTCGCAAGCGCCGCCGGACATCATCGGGGAGTGATAATTCCTGCAACTGCTTGAGGGCCTGAAGTGCCGTCGTGGTTTTGAATTGCCCCAGAATGTCAATGGCTTTTTTCTGAATCAAGGGATCCCGGTCGGAGAGCAGCGCGACCATGCTGCTTTCTACGTCGGCGTGGCCACCGCCAACTTCGCGCAGCACCGATAGCGCATTCGAGCGGGTGGCGGCTGGTTGGGTCTGGTCCATGGCAAATCGCAATACCAGTGGAATGGCGCGCTCATCTTTGATGCGACTGAGACAGTGGAATGCCGCGGTCCGAACGATATCCTGCCGCGAATCCAGGTCCAAAAAATTCTTGATCACATCAAAGCTGCTATCATCGGGGACATTGGCCAGGGCATATAATGCATCTGCTACGACATTGTAGCTCGAGTCATTCCGCGCTAATTCTCGAAACAATGGATTGGAATTGGCATCATAATAATAACTAAGCGCCAGGATGGCCGCCGACCGTACTTTGGACGCGGCATCACGACAAGCCTGGCGTAGTACCCCCTTAGTTTCAGGACGATGAAAATCGATCAGCGCATAGGCTGCCTGCTGGCGAACTGCCCAATAGGGATCATTGAGTAGGGCTGATTCCAATCCGCCAATGGTGGCCAGCGTATCGAACGTGGCTGTTTGCAAGCGTTCAATGGCAGTCAGTCGGCTGGCGACATTGGAGGCATGTTGCAATTGGTAAAGCCATTCATCCTGTGACTTGAAGCATTTGACCTCTTTTAGGAGATAATTTTCGGGATCAAATTGAAGCATCAATGGAGCTTCATTACAGGTGAATTTGAAGGTGTCGCTGCGAGAACTAAGCCACACCTGATGCAGGAGTCGCTCTTTTGGGGTGACAATTTCCACTGTCACCGGCATTCGATAAACCAGTGGCACCAGACCCAAGGAATCGGTTTGAGTCTGCTGCACAAGCAGCCACAGTTCTCTGGTATCGGCAAGCCAACGCGAATGCACTGTCAATTGGGGATGTCCGCCGTGGAAGAGCCATTGATCAAAAAACCAATCCAGATTTTGTCGGCTGACCTCAGAGACGACTTGTTGAAAATCTGCGGTTGTGGCCACGCCAAATGCATAATGCTGGAGATAGGTCTTCAAGCTGGCAAAAAAAAGCGAGTCGCCGATTACATTTCGCAGCATGTGCAATACCAGTGCTGCTTTCTGGTACGTTAGATGGTTAAACAAATCATCCGGATGTAGAAATGCTTCATAGACAATCGGCTGCGGAAACTTCGGATCTACCAGCTCGAAGTAGGTTTTTTGAAGATCATGGATCGCGTGCTGAGCATCAGCAAGGCCATGGCCAAATTCCTGGTAGAGAACCTCAGCATAGGTCGCAAAGCCCTCATTCAACCAGAGGTGGGTCCATGACCTGCATGTAACCAGATTTCCGAACCATTGATGTGCCAATTCGTGAGCCACCAATTCATCGCTGTCTGCGTCCAGATGCGCTCGCCGATCATGAATCGTATTGTCATTTAGAGTCGTGGCACTGGTATGTTCCATGCCGCCAGCCTGGTAGTCGGCAACAACGATTTGAGCGTATTTTGCCCAGGGGTAGCGATAACCAAATAATCTTTCAAAGAGAGTTAGCATTCTGGGCGTTTGAGCAAAGGAATTGGCAGCGTTTAAGGAATCCTGTGGGTAAACATAATATTGTAATGGGGTGGTACCAACCTGGTCACGTATTTCGACGTACTCGCCTGCTGTCAAGCACATCAGGTAGGTAGCGTGAGGCAGGTCTTGATACCAATGAAAGGTTTTGGTTTTCAATTTTCGATCATGAATTGTGCTAAGCAGACGGCCATTGGACAGAAGGAAAAAATTATCGGGTACTGTGGCAATGATTTCGCTGGTGACCTTGTCATCCGGTTCATCGTAACAAGGAAACCAGTAGCGGGCGGAAATCGGTTCTGAGTGGGTATAAATCTGATAAGGCAACTGCGGTTTCTCATCGCTGGGCAGGTTAAAATAGAGTCCGGCCATGGGACGAGTGAAGTAGGAAATCACAATGGTGATGGTATCACTTTCTTGGGCAGCCTGTCCCAAATGGATAGTAACAGTCTCCGAGTCTGCCACAAAGCTCAGTGGACGCTGATCCGCCAACGTAATCTGTTGGATGGCCATATTCTTAGCATGCAATTGAAACGATCGCAGCGTATCAATTTGTGGCAACAGCGTAATAATGGCGTCGCCGATAAGCGACTTTTGTTCCAGATCCAAATCCAGAATGAGCTTGATGTGTTGGGTGTCGTATTTGCGCTCGAATTGCACCTTATAAATCGGCATTGAAGCCACCTGGAAGGATAAAGCCAACACCAGGCAAACCAATAGCCCCAAACTACGCAGTTGACAGCAGGAAGAGATCTTTGGTCGAGTCATCAGTTAACAATTGGTCACATGAATAATTCTCTCTCCAGGATGATATCCTTATGCGTGGACATTCGCAGAAGGGCATCCGGCCAATTCTCAAGTATTTTAAATCGAATATCAAAGTTGCAGTTTTAACGAACCAGCTACTGATCGGTTCCCCTGTGAGGCACGATATATGGCGCTAACCGCGGGTCATCCAGGTATACGTCTTTTCGGGTGAGGAGGCGTCTGCGAGTGAACCTAAGCCAGAATTGGGTAAGGCGAGAGGCGGTAGCCGGGGAAACTCCGTTGTTTAGCTTCCAGTTCAGACAGGAAGGTTGCCCGTCCTTAAAACTGCTACTGGTATTCATGTGGCTCTTGAAAGGCACCTATCGCCTGTCGCTTGTACAGTGAACGGCAATGGAAGCTGCAAGTGCTGATATTTTGGCCACGGCTTCCGACTACTTGCTTGCGGCAGCCGACTTCGGCTCCAGATGCAGAATATTGCTTTTTTTGATTTGCGTCATGGATGAATGGTAAGAAACTACCCGATTTCTCCCCTCAGCTTTAGCTTGGTAGAGAGCCTGGTCCGCAAATTCGAGCAGTTCTTTCGCATTGGTCGAATCGGTAGGCAGCGTCGCCAATCCCAGGGAAATGGTCAGATTCTTATTGGGCTGGTACTGCTCCTTGGGAAACGTTTTGACTTCGACTGTCCGTCGCAGTTTTTCCGCTACTTGATCGGCGTGGATTTTATCAATTTCTGGCAGCAAGATCACAAACTCTTCGCCACCATAGCGGGCGACAATATCGGCCTTCCGGAGGTTGGACTCCAGGACGGTAGCAACTTTTTTGAGAACCTCATCGCCCAGGAGATGGCCATTCAGATCATTGTAGTATTTAAAATAGTCAATGTCCACCATCATCACCGTCAATGGCCGATTGTAACGCTTAGCCCGTTGAACTTCGCGATCAAAACGCTGATTAAAATAGCGGCGATTGTAGAGGCCAGTAAGGTCATCGGTAATTGATAATTCTTTGGTATGCTGGAACAGCAGTGTCTTATCCAATACCTTGGCGATTTCGAAACTGATCTTTTTGAACAAGTGAATTTCATTTTTGCTGAATGAATCGACTTTTCTCCGATGGAGAGTCAAGACTCCCAGCGGGCGATTTTTACCAAGCAGCAAGGGGATGGCAACAAATGCGCCAGCTTTCGGTTCGCCTTGATAGAGCTGATAGGCATCGTTCTGTTGAAGATCAGGGAGATAAATGATCTCTTCAAGTTTCAGCGCCTTGCCAAAAATGTCTTCATCAAAATGAAAGCTGGTTGGCATTGCAGCAAAGTCAGGTCGGCCGAAAGTTGCTTTCAGGTGCAGGGTTGCCAGAAGGTCATCCAATAAAAATAGTCCGAAATGATCCACATGAAACGTTTTTTGAAACAGCTTTTTGATGAGCTTCAAAATTTCGTCCAGGTCAAATGTCTTGCTTAACGTTAGGCTCACCTGATAGAGCGAGTAGAGTTCCAATAAGCGATCATTGAGCGATTGGTTCAGGGCTTCCATTTCAGAATATTTTTTCTGCAGGCCAAAGAGTTGTGTTTGTAATGAATCGAAACTTTCCGTCATGCCGCAACCATCTCCCCGTAAGCTGATGTTGTTTTGAAATTTGTCTGAGCAATCTATAGGAAATAATTGTATGTCGTGTCATTGGCAGGGAATACGTATCGGCAAGAAGCGCAGGGCAATTTCGATCGGATGTTTGGGGGCCAAACTAATTTCTTGACTGCTGCGACTGGAAGTTCATCGGGATGGCGCCAGAATTTAATCAGCGTGAAATATTCAAGCTGAGATTGAATCGGTCGTCCTGGCAACCACAAATGCCTTTAAATATTGCACCAGCCGGCGGTATTTCTCCTCCAGTTCTCGCTGCAATTGACTACGAAAAGAGAAATTATAGAATGGCTCTCGATTCACATGATCCAAGCAAATTTTTAGAGCGGCTTTGCTTTTTTGACATAGATAAGTGCTGAGCAGATGAAAATCATCATTCAGATCGATAACTATGTCGTGCTGTGTTGCCAATACCCGCTGCCGTAAGTTTTTTTTCGGGAGTCCGAAATAATTGACATCGTTATCAGCAACAAATATTGTGCCATAGTTATCCTTGTGATCCATCAGGCTTTCGAAGTTTTTGCGCAGGACAAAATTGACTTTCGCCTGGGGAAAGCTGCTAATTAATTGGGGGACAAATTTTCGGGCGAAACCAAAGGCGACCAACTGATTGGGCATAAAAATCAGAACGGCGCGCGCAGTAGCAAAGGTGGCGCAGATGTCGATCACTCGATTGGCTTTAGCAAAGCGATTACTGAATTTCAGATAACGAAGGATCAAATTATCCATGATGTGATTCAACTCTCATAAAGTCTGCATCTCAAGCTAACCGGCTACTAATATAAGATATTTCCACCAATAAAGCAATAGGAAATTTTTTCGGTCAGGTTTGAAAGGATTTCTTGGTGAGCACCAAAAATGTAATTTAGATCGATCATATTGCAAAAAAGTGTCGTGCCAGCCTTTTCCCCGCAGGAATTCATAGCCACCGTGACCTTAGATCTAAGAACCACAGGCGATGGTATGATAAATGGCGAAAGTTCACAACCAAGCTTCAAATTGGACATGAAGGTCATGCAAACGATCGCCAGGTATTAGGTCCCAGCCGCTACCAATGGTATTCTGGTAAAAGTACCTCGTCGAAGTGAATTTGGCTGATAGCCGCAACAGCGAGCCAAATTTCCACTGAACATTGAGATACCACCGATTCCCCACGCCGTAGAGCAAGCAATTGGCCATGAGAGCGGGAACATCTTGCTCAAATTGATAAAGACGACTATCATAATCTTCAGTATCAAAAAAGGTAAGGCGGCCGTTGACTGTTAGATTTTTATTGACAGCGAATTGAGCTTCCTGAAACAATAGCAGGCCGTGACGTCTGGGAAATTGATCTGCCAGCGCCGGTTCGTGGACCTCATAGTTGATCCAGGTGGTTTCGAGTCGGCCTCGAATTCGCAATTGCTGCCAGGGCTGATATTCCAATTGCCAGCGAGCCGTTAGCTGATGCCGAACCGTGATGATGCGGTTGTCTCGTTTCAGCTCATCCACATAGCTAAGGGTATGGTCCTTTTGAGTGGCTTTGAGTTGCAGGTAACAATTAAGCTTGTGCCTGGACCGATATTCGGTCCGAAACAGCAATTCCGCTCCGGTGGCTGGTAGTGGTATCAAATAGGTGGCCCAGGGAAATTTGAATTGATCATAAGATAAAATGAATTTCAGGCGCCTAAGTGGTGCCAATTGCAGCCCCATATAAACACCGGTCTCATTTTGCGGCTGATTATTGCTTTCGCCAAAAGCTTTGCCGTGCAGACTCTGGAAATCTTTGGAATAGTGACGAGCAATCAACGCCAGGTCAATAACTGAGGCCTCCCAGGTAGCGCCAGCGATCAGCCCGTGGCCATTGTTTTCTGAGCGCGCTGCCTCGCCGAAGAAATGGATTACGCCTGCGTTTGCGGAAAAATCAAGGCCGACAACGCTATTCTTCTTTCCTCGAAAGGCAAACAGCGAATAGGCCTTGGTCTCCGGTTGGATGAACTGCCCATAATGGGAACGGTACGCAGTGACTCCCAATGACAAATGGTTGGCTGGCTGCATCCCTACTCGGGTACCAACCATCGTTTCGGCAAGCTGATCTTTCTTGCTGAGTTCAGTTGCGTTGCGATGATAACCAGAAGTGTAAAAATTCCTGATACTCCCATCCGGATTCAGCGAGGCGTCGAGATAATGCTTTGAGTAAAAAATGAAAATTTGATAAAATTTGAAGGAAAGTTGACCAGCAATTCCATGAAGTGAAGCATTTTCGTCCACCAGCGCACATTCTACCAGCTCACGGCTCTGTCTTCTCGCAGGCAAGAGCGGTTGATAGCTTTTGCCGTAGTACAAGGGATTGCCAAGGACCAGGCCGTGGGCAAACTCTAACCGATAATTACCAGCAATGAATTTGTGATTATGAGCAGAATCGTTGTACTTTACAAATGCCAGACCTAAATCGTTCCACCGTCGCTCACCGCTGTCTTTTTCGGTGAGAATGCCAGCAGTCAAACGATTTTTATAGCCAAGGATAAATCGGTTATAAACTTTAGCAGGCGAGGGGTAATACATGCCCGTGCGCAGACCGACACTCTTCTCCAATTTTTGAATCATTCGGTTTTTGATAGCTACCGAGAAGCTACGCTGATTGTCAGCAGACTTGACGACAACGTAGGGCCGAAGTAGCGGAATGAGTTCAATATTAAACCGAGGAATTTGGGCCAGGTCATCCAATTCATGAAATGCACCAAACTTTTTCCGATGGGCTATCACACGCCTGGCTGTTGTTGACGTAATCCATGGTAGCAACAGCAATTGCTCTTCGGTAGCCTGATTGAGATCGAGTGGATGTCGTTCGAGTTCGGCAAGATTTTCCAGCACATCCGAAGCGTCCTCAAATTCGTCGCCTCGTTCCAGAAACCAATCCAGGTCGGTTTGTTGGGCGAAGAGGCACGAGGCAAGATTCAGGCCGATGAAAATATATAGCCAATAGCGCAGTCTCATGATCCGCTCCCTATTCCGAAATGTCGAGATAAGGACGTAGTTGTTCCAATAGCTTGCGGTTCAAGCCTTTGACGGCCAAAAGATCTTCCAATCGGGAAAATGGGCCATCCATTTGACGCTGTCGAATGATCCGTCGCGCCAGAGTACGGCTCAAACCAGGGATTTGTCGGAGTTCCGCTTCGTTGGCTCGGTTAACATTGATCCTGATTATCGGCTGCTGGGTTATCTCCGCCTGATATTGAGATCTGGTCTGGGCATCTTTCAGTTTCTTGACTGGAAATTGAACCGAGAAATAATGTGTTAAACCAAGATCAGCATGAGTGGCGATGGCGTAATCGATCTCAACCATGGACACCAACAAACCAACACCCGCAGAAAACTGGGCCGGTGCGGTGGAGAAGCCGCTGCGCAGTGCAATTCGTTGGAATAGATAATATTCGCCCCCTGCTCGAAGCTCCAGCGGAAAGGTCGTTTCTTTGAATAAATCCAGGTTGAAAATAATGGGATCGGTGGGTTGATAGCTGAAACCCATAGTAAATGTTTGGGGCAACGGCTCTGAATTGGAACCCATGTTGGAACGGGTGATATTGCTGGCAAAGAATCCCCAGCGGAATTCTGAAGTAATCTTTAGAAGCCACCCCAGGTCCAGACTGGTTGAAAAATCTGAACCATAGCGATCAATCTGGAGTTTCATATAATGCAGATTGAGACCGCAAAAGAATTTTGAGCCGATCGATTGATTGTAGGATAATAGGAACGATTGTTCATGGTAGCTTTCATTGCCGAAATTGATCATGCCAGCGCCGAAGTAACCGAGACGCGTTGGGAATGCGGCGGCGAATGAGCTGCAGGTTAGTTCCTTCATTCCGAATAGATGAGTGTAAAAGAGAGCCAGCGATGGTCCGTTGGATTGCGCCAGGCCGCTGCAATTGCTAAAAATTGCATCCGGGGTATTGGCCAGACCAACGTAGGCTTTGCCCAGCGCGTAATAGCGCGCGGCGCAACCATTCACTTCAAAGCTGGCAAAGCTGGCCTCGGCAAAAAATAGGTGGCCAAAAAGTGGTGCAAACCAGAGTATTTTGGGCGGCCTGGGAATAACTATTTGCTTGCATATTTCGGCTAAAATTCTTATGTTTAAAGTAAAGAAGAGAGACTGAATGACAACCTTCTGTTGGAGGATCGAAATGATGGCGAAGAGGCCGTGTACCGCTCGCCGTGGCGTCAATTTCCATCGTGTCATGGTGATTATCGCTTTTGCATGTTGTTATTGGTTGGGATTGATTCAATTCCCAGTCGCCAGTGCGCAAACGATTCGGGCGACTGTTGATTTAGAATTAAATGCGCTACCCGATGAGAAACGCGAAAAACTCAGCAATTTTAAAAACGTCCTGGAAGATTATTTGAATAATTTCAAATGGACCAACGACGAATTCATCGGCGAAATCAAGGTTAGCTTAAATATGCTACTACAGGATATCAGCGTGAGCTATGAAGATCGATACAAGGTGCAATTGCTGATTTCAAATAATTCAGATGTCCAGTATTCTGATAAACGTTGCCGCATGGAATACCAGAAAGGCGAGATACCGGTTCATTCCGAGAACAATTGGGATTCCCTCACCAGTCTGCTGGATTTTTATATGAATATTATCATTGGCGAGGAGATGGATAAATTTGGCCATCTGTTAGGAAATTCCTATTTTGAAAAGGCCAAGCTCATCGCCGAGCAAGCCCGCTTTGGCATGGGGCAATTCATTGAAGGCTGGGACATCCGGGTTGAGCTAATCCATGACCTGGTGAGCGACAAGACCAAAAAGTATCGCGAGATGAAAGATTTTTATTTCTATGGTCTTTATTTTGCCAAAGAAGATCCTGCCAAAGCCAGAACCTACTGCAAAGAAGCCATTAATATGCTTGAAGAGATTAAGAAGCAGGAAAACCCTAAGTTCAAGCGGGTTGACAATTTTCTCCAAGCACATTATATCGAGATTGTTGAACTATTCAAAAATTCTCCTGACCGAGATATTTTTCGCAAATTGATCCAGCTCGATCCCAATCGAGAGAATATTTATAAAGAACTCTTGTAATATCCCATTGCGGCGCAACAGAAGGCAATTTTAGCTAATGGAGTTTTGAAAATGAGTTATTCACCCGTTTTAAAAATAAAGCTGAAATTGGCTGGCAAACGATTGCCCCAGGCGTCGCTGCAGGTAGTATCGATCGTTACTGTATAGAACGTGTTGGCTTCTAAACGCGATGTGCCGAAATATTGAAATCGGCTGAGATCACTCCATTGAAAATTCCACCCCGATACCAGCGGCGAAATGGAAAATGCCTGTTGGGCGGCTACCTGATTCATCAATGTATTAAATGTAACGGTAATCGGCGTCGAGCGACTGACAGCCGTGGCACCATGAACTGGAAAGGATGACGTGATCATCAACGGCTCGGTCTTGAATGAAAAGGCATTGTTGCTGGACAGGGGCGTGCCAAAGACATCGACCGCTCCTGGATTGATAGCGATCTGGTATATCGTGCTGCTGGCGAGATAGCTGCCTGGCTGAAAAATCAGCCGTCTCGAGTCCAACCACTTAAAGCTCCCCAATTTTGCCGGGAAGATGACATAATTCTGTTCCACGCTTGGCCGATCCATGGCCGAATTGAAATATAGGTAAATCGCAGTTTGAGGCGAAACAAAGGTTGCACCATCTTGCGGCACAGTGCTGGTTATCGTCGCCGTCTCTGTTTTAAAGTTGATCCAATAATCAAACGCTAGATTATCGCCATAGATCGTCTGAGCATTTTTATAGAGCACGGCCTGATACCAGAAATTGGAAACGTATTGGTCGTCTGGCTGAAATGACATGATGCTCTTGCCATTGCTAATGGCCCAGGAAAAATGTCCAGAGACGGGGGGAAGCAGCGCAAAGTTCGCTTCAACTGATGGCTGATTCATTAGAAATTGAAATTCAATTTGAACTGGAGCGGTCAGCGGAAAATCGACGGTATTGTTTAGCGGAAACGTAGTGGCAATTTGCTCCGGAATCGGTTTTAAATAGACATCTGGCACGGCTGTGATGCGATTGGGGTAGACCACGATATTAGTCAATTCCTGCCGACCATAATTGATGGCGCTAAAATGCAGATTGTAGGTGCCGGCGGTAACCCGATTGAATTTGTAATAGCCCGAGGAGTCAGAGGTAGTGGCTTGAATAGAGACGCCTTGCACCAGCTCGATCTTAGCCATGGCATTGCTCGGTTTTACGATTCCGACAATTTGGCCTGGCTGAATTTCTGGTGAATATGGCTGTTCCTCGGTGCATCCGATGATAAGTATCCACCAGCCGCACAGCCATATCTTCCAAAATCGAAGGGACTTCATGATTTGTCTCCCCAATGAATGCACCACCTTATCTATTGAACGATAATAATTAAATAATATTTTTGATGAATGTCAAGAGGTTTTTGAGCGCTGATAAATTTTGCTTGCTATTTTAAAATAAATATGCTAAAATAAAGTTGAAATTTTTATGCCAATTTTAATATTAAATTTTCAATGATCAAGGGGAAGAAAGAGAACCAATACTGCATTGAATGGCAAATTGCGCATAATCGTCGGCTATCTTCTGCTGCTGATTAAGGGTGGCGTTCTGGTGGTGGTGTTACTTTGGAATCACAGCCAGGCACAAACGGCTCTACCGACCCCATGGCGAGATTTGATTGTTGGCGAACTGAGTGGTCGGGTTGATCCTGATGATCTGGAGGAGCTGATCCGGCGAAATTACTATCCTGCCTTATTGGATGAGCTTGGGATTGAACTGGAACGCGCCGAAAGCTCAAATGATGAAATTATTTTCAGCATCACTTATCCGGCACCAGTGGAATCAAATCGCCCGGCGCGCCTAATTTTTCGTTTTTTTGAATCAGAACAGCGCTTGATTGCTGCGATCATTACTGAGGAGGTCGATTTTGCCATCACCGAAAGCGATGATGCGGCCGAAGAGGTAGACCGATCGACTACTTCGGTGAGCGTATCTTTCCGCTATAAGCCAGCCAATTCTGTAAAGCTTTTGGCTTTTAATAATCAACATGTGCTGCTCAGGAATGCCAGCCTGCGAAAAGCTTTGAGCTATGCTATCAATCGAAGTTATATGTTTGATCGGATATTGAAGGGCCGCGCCTTTTTAGCCGATAGTCCCTTCTCACAGGAATCGCCGCAGCACCTGACAGGTCTGGAGGAATATAAATTCAATCCGAAAAAAGCGCTGCAATTGCTGCAGAATGAAAATTGGCGGGATACCAACGGCGATGGGATTCTGGATAAAAATGAAACGCCGTTTCGAGTATCGCTGATTTATGAGAAGGGCTCGTTACTGGATGAACATCTGGTGTCGCGAATAAAAATAGATTGGAATAAGCTGGGGATTGATGTGGTAAGGCTACCGCTGCCCAAAAATGAGATCAAAAAACGTTTGTTGGCGCGTAACTACGACGTAGTGCTCATGAATTATCAATTTGAGGAGACTGTCGAAAGCCTGGAGTCATTTTTTCATTCGACTAGCAAAGAAAATTTCGTGGGCTATCGCAATCGTACTTTCGATCGTTATGTGGCTCTTTATAAAGCGGCGCGAGATCCAATGTCCCGAAAAATGCTCTTTCAAGCGTTGCAGCACGAGATTAACAAGGATAATCCTGTTGCGTTTTTGTTCTTTTTGTGGCTCGAACGGTATTTCGTCAATCGAAATAAATTTTCCGTTTTCCAGGACAGCGCAGGGCGACTGCTACCATTTACCGAGTGGAAAATCAACCGTAAATAAGTCATCGAGCTATGGCTAAAGAGCGGATAAAAATCAAGCATCGCTTTATTACCAAGTTGCTAATATCCCATATCCTATTAGCATCCATTCCAATTATTATTACTGCCGCGGTGCTAATTCATACGGTTCACCATGCGGTGGAGAAGGTGGTGAATCATCGAAATCTTGAGTTAGCACGCCACCTGGCAACCAGTTTGGAAATGACCGTTGCCAATGCTCGGCTAATACTGGAATTTAATGCTTCCAATGTTTTCAGCACATTGAAAACCCGTCTGGCGCAAGATTTATTTTTGAATACATTAGTAAGCGATTTCCCGATTTTTCGGGACTTCAAATATTTGAATGACTCGGCTTTGGTGGTGCTGTCGACCTTACCAGTCGAACGCCGCGATGAATATCGACAGCAAGCGTTCATTGGCCAGGTGTTAAATGGCATGGTCTATCAATCCGAGGTTTATCTGTATGATGATCGATTGCCAGTGATTCAGATGGCGGCGCCGGTTCGTTCGTATAATCAGATCGATGGGCTACTGCTTACTGAAGTCAATCTGAAGGAGATGTGGGAATTGGTGGAAAAAGGGGTCATCGGTAAGTCGGGGCAGGCGTTTGTATTCGACAAAAATGGGCGGTATCTGGCACATTCTGAGCCTAAAATGGTATATCTTAAACAGACGTTCGCTGATGAAACAATTTACACGGATATCAAGAGCGATAGCAGCGGCTGGCGAATTTATATGGCTCGCAATGGAACAAAGATGATTGCATCGTTTGTGATCCTGCGCCAATTGAATTGGGGCGTCGTCATCCAGCAGCCAGTGAGCGAGGCCTTTGCCGTTGCTGATAAGATGAAAATGCAAACACTTGCCTTTGTGGCGATTAGCATCTTCCTCTCGTCATTGATTGCTTTTATTTATACTCGCTGGATTGTAACTCCGGTAAATCAGTTGGTCTCGGGGATGGAACAATTTTCTGCCGGCGACCTAAAGTATCGGATTCCATCGCTCGGGATGGATGAAATTTCTAAATTAGCCGAGCGGTTCAATGAAATGGCAGAGAAGCTGATTCAATTTCAAGAAAAGGTCAAGAAAAGCGAGCGCCTTGAAACGCTCAATAAGATGGCTGCGGTTTTCTCTCATGAGATCAAAAATCCGCTGAATGCCATGGTCGTCAATATGCGCATCATTGAGCGGGAACTGGCCCGAACAACGCCGAGCGTTGACAAATTGCAGCATTATCTTGGCATTGTGGCAGCAGAAATCCGCCGCGTGGATGATTTGGTCAATCATTTCCTGACGCTGGGCCATCCTCCAAAGCTAAAAAAGTCGCCGGTCGTGATATCGAACATTTTGGATGAACTGATCCTTAGCCAGCAGGCGGAGGCTTTGCAATCAGGCATTCGCATTCATCGCCGATATGCCGTGTCGGACCTGGCCATTTTTGTGGATGAAAAGCAGTTGCGTCAGGTTTTTTTGAATATTTTGATCAATGCTATTCAGGCTATGCCTGGTGGCGGCATTTTGACCATTGGCCTGGAATTGCAGCGAGATCGGGAGCAGCGGGATTGGTTGGTTATCTCTTTTCGTGACACGGGCAAGGGGATTCCCAGCGAACAGCTCTCTCGCATTTTTGATTTTTATTATTCCACGAAACAAAACGGCACTGGCCTGGGCTTGTCCATTGCTCAGCAGATCGTCGAAGAGCATGGTGGCCGAATCGAGGTCGAGAGTGAAGTTGGAATCGGAAGCGTATTTTCGGTGTTCTTGCCACGGGAACCCAACAATTAGCCACTAATAATAAAAAAGTGAAAATATTCCAAGCAATCGCTTGACTTCTGCTAATTTATTTAGTATATTAAAACAGCCGGGAGAGGGCAGAAATTGATCAAGTAACGCAAAATAGCGATTGCTATGAAAATGTCATTATCGGATATTAGGTGGCTGTGAAGATAAATGGTAAAGATGATATTCAGGCAACGAATGTGACCGAAAATTTATTTTACGGTTCTTGCGAAAGCCAATGTAAATAGAAAATATTTTTTAAAAAGGAACTTTCAAAAAAAGTGTGAGTATATAATCGGAATGTAAAATTAGCCTTAAGCTATAAATACGCCTGATTGGAAAGATGGTAGTGCAATTTTTCAGTAAGCAGGAAATCTTTGGCTGTGCCAATAGGAATCAATGGGGTCATTTCGATTGCATTGCGATGGAGGTCGCACTGTGATATAATTTGTTGGCAAATTGAAACTGCTGAATTTCGCATGGGGTTTTCCCCACATCAACATTGACTAATAAGCGAATAACTATGAATATATAAAGGGAGAGAAAGGATGTGATGTTCTATGATCAAAGTGATAGTGGGAGAAAACGAATCCATTGAACGTGCTATCACTCGATTCAAAAAGAAGTGTCAGCAAGCGGGCGTCTTGCGCGACTATCGAAAAAACAGCTACTTTTTGAAACCAAGCCAGCGGAAGCGGCTTAAGCACGAAAAGGCGGTTCGACGGCAGATGAAATTCATCGAACGGGTCTAATCGCCCTTTTTAGGCAAGATCTGTGGTCAGAATTTTTAAAATTAATTTGGCGGTTGCCATTCAGTGGAGTATATGAACCGTATGGGATAAACTCCCAAGGGGGGCTTCGTTATTGTTAGCCTCGATATTCCATCCAGGTAAATTTCCTTTTCTGATGGAGATGGTGTTGTTATTTTTATTGCAAATTGCTGCTAGTGAAAATATTTTTCTGTATGTTTGAAGGGTGGGGTGTATACTAATTGAGATATGAAATAGTTGGAAATGGTATGGCTAAGAAGAAGAAAGTGGTCAGTTCACGCACCAAACAATCTATCGAAAAATATTTGGAAGAAATTGGTGGTTTTTCTCCCTTGCGTCCTGAAGAAGAGATCGATCTGGCGCGACGTATTCGTAAAGGCGATGAAATTGCACTGGACAAACTGGTTAAAGCCAATTTGCGCTTTGTGATCAGTGTGGCGAAAGAGTATCAGGGCCAGGGATTACCATTGCAGGATCTCATTAGCGAAGGCAATTTGGGTCTAATCAAAGCAGCGCAGCGTTTTGATGAAACGCGCGGCTTTAAATTTATATCCTATGCCGTATGGTGGATTCGCCAGTCCATTCTGCAAGCTCTGGCCGAACAATCGCGCGTCGTGCGCTTGCCACTGAACCGGGTCGGGGCCATTAATAAAATCGGCCGGGCGTTGGAGTCGCTGGAAAAAACCTTCGGCCGGGAACCGAGCATGGATGAAGTGGCTTCCAAGATGGAGATGTCGACCTACGAGGTAGCAGATGTGCTGAAGACATCGGCCCGTCATCTATCGCTGGACGAGCCGTTCAAAGAAGAGGACGGCAACAGTCTGCTGGACGTGATTGAAAGCGATCGCTATAGCCCTCCCGATAGCACGCTCATGAAAGAATCGCTGCAGGTGGAGATCGATAAAATCCTGTCGACGTTGAAACCTCGCGAAGCAGAAATCATCCGCTTGTATTTCGGTCTCGAAGGGGATCGTCCGTTGACGCTAGAAGAAATCGGGGAGCATTTCCGTTTGACGCGCGAACGAGTGCGTCAGATTAAAGAGAAAGCCCTGCGGCGTCTGCGGCATCGCTCCCGCCTGGAGCCCCTGCGCAAATATCTTGGTTGATGATACGAATCGAATTTCAATGCGCCTGTGGAATATTAATCCACAGGCGTTTTTTTTTGTACATCGCCACCGACTGCCAAGGGGCACTGCTCTTCCAAATAGGCTGCAACTTTTTTGTTCTAATCCGTTAAATAGAGCAACAATAATATCCTCTTTAATAAAATATTATGCAGCGTAATGATGAGCTTATGACTAATCAGTATATTGATGACCCGCTAGCCAGATTGGTTAAATTTAGTGAACAAATTCTGGCGATTGATAGCACCGAATCACTTTTTAGCTATATAATGGATGCCTGTTGTCAAATTATCGGCTGTCAGCAGGCCTCATTGATGATGTTTGATATGGAGAATCGGCAATTGAAGCTGATGCAGGTCCAGGGTTTCAAAGCTCAAACCTATGCTGCTCCACGAATCGAATTAGCAGAACAGGTTGGGCCATGGATTTACGAGGGTGGGGATGTGTTCGCAATCAGCGATGGGGGCAAAAATCGATTTCTCATCCTCTTCGATGATGAGGAAAAAAAATATTTTGATTGTGAGCTCCGTGTTCCAGTACTAGTTAGCGGGAAATTTATCTGTTTGCTGAATATTGGCAAGAAATCGACTGGAGATGAATATTCCAATGGCGACATCACCTGGCTGCGGTTGGTTGTGAATATGGCCAGTCTGGCGGTGGAACGCTTGTTGATGCGCCAGGCAATCCCGATCGCGAAGCAGGTCCAGCTAAATGATACCCTGCCACTGCCAACAAAAACCACTGTGATCAAGCAGCGGCTGCATAGTGACCTCATCATAGGTCAGTCGGCGGCTATGCAAAAGGTCCATGATCTGATCGAACGAGTGGCGCCCCGTGACGTGACGGTGCTTATTACGGGCGAGAGCGGAACCGGCAAAGAGCTTGTGGCTCGTGCGATCCACAAAAAAAGTTTGCGCAATAGCCAATCATTTGTGGCGTTGAATTGCGCCGCGCTACCCGAGAATCTTATCGAGAGCGAACTTTTTGGTCATGAAAGGGGTGCGTTTACCGGGGCACACTGTCAGAAGAAAGGTCGATTTGAGTACGCCGATGGTGGTACGCTGTTTTTGGATGAAATCGGGGATATGTGTCCGTTGACCCAGGCCAAATTGCTGCGGGTGTTGCAGGAAGGGACTTTTCAGCGGTTGGGAGGGAATGCAACCATAACCGTTGATGTTCGAATCATTGCTGCCACCAACAAGAATCTTGCCGAAGCCATGCAGCAGGGGCGCTTTCGAGAGGACCTCTATTATCGCCTCAATGTTGTTCAGATTCACATTCCACCGCTGCGAATGCATCCAGAGGATATTCCATTGCTGGCGGAGTATTTTTTTCAGAAATACAATGAATGCTATAACAAGAATATCCGGCGCATTGCCAGCAGTACGATGGACAAACTGTCATGTTATGATTTTCCTGGGAACGTTCGTGAATTGCAGAATATCATCGAGCGAGCGGTGATTATGGAGCAGAGCGATGAACTCAGGATCGATTTTTTGCCTTTGTCTTCTTTTGTTCTTGCACGACAGCCCATGAATGAATCGCCGGAGACATTAGAGACCCTGGAAAAAGAATACATCAAGAAAGTAATGCAACAGGTCAACTTCAATAAATCGCAAGCCGCACGCATCCTCGGCATTGCTCGCAAAACCCTTCGTGAAAAAATGCAACGCTATGGAATGTAGCTGGTACTAAATGTTCCAGCAGTGGGGGAAAGGTATCACTTACGATTGTGCTCTTCTTGCTTGATTATCCGGTAAGGAAAATTTTATCCTGATTAACACTCGGTTTAATTATGGACTTATGTGGGCGCAGCTATAGCAAGCCGATGCTTCAGATTTGTGGCACACGGGTTGCCTGATACTATAGCGAATCAATCGAACGACCAGAAACATTAACGACAGATGGAGGTTACTACCATGAAAACACGATCGAAATTTGTAGTAGCAGCGGTCCTGGCCTTATGGACCATGATGTTCGTCGGTGGCACGGCATGGCCAAACGAGCCTGCGGTCTCTGATTATGATCAATACCTGATCAATTCGCTGAAGGACGAGAACGTTGGGATTCGTACCAGTGCGGCGCAGTTGTTGGGCGAACGAAAATCCGAAGCCGCGGTGATGCCGCTGGTGAAAATGATCAAGGTTGAAAAAAATTATGCAGCCCGAATTGTTGCCGCGATGGCCCTGTATCAGATTGGCGATGAAAAAGCATTGCCATGTTTGAAAAGCGTCGCAAAGAAGGACAAGAATCAGACGGTGCGGCATGTCGCCGCCGGAATCGTCAGACAAATGCAAGAGAAAGAATATACGCAGAAGTAATCGCAAGTTCAAAAGCTCTTGCTGGATGAGCTAAAATTCCCAACAAAGTCGGCAACATGATCCAGCAGGAGCTTCTGCGTTATCTCCATTAATCGAGCTCGCGGGACGTTTCAACTCCCCTGGTTGCCAAAGAATCCTCAGGTGTCTCCAGGGCTTTTGGTTCCAGGCCTCGTTGCGAGCGCAGATCATCAATTTCTCGCAAGGGTTTTTCTAATTGACGACGTCGCACCGTGATTAGATTTTCATATTCTTTCTGCACCTCACCAATTCGTTTCCCCAGTTGTTCCATTCGCAACATAAATTCCTGCCATTGTTTTTTAAACGAACCAAACAGCGATAGCATCTCGTTGGAGGTTCGTTCCAGCGCAAAATTATCCACCGCCTGTCGGATGACCGCGAGAATGGCGTAGAGCGTTAGCGGTGAGCAAAAGACTACTCGATTTTTCAGCGCCTCATCCAGGATTAAGCTATCATGCTCGTGGATAAAAGAATAGATCTGTTCGTTGGGAATAAATAGCAGCACATAGTCGACGGTGTTCTGCTCAGGATTAATGTACTCGCGGGTCGCGACTTCGGCAATCTTGGCACGAACATCTCTCAGAAATAGGTTGCAGAAACGCTCCTTTTCCAGTTCATTGGTTGCAGCCAAATATTTCAGATAATTTTCCAAAGGAAATTTGACGTCCATATTCACAGTGAGATTTCGAGGCAGCAGGAAGGTGAAGTCCGGCCGGGAACGAGTACCAGCTATTTGCTTTTGCTTCAGATAATTGACATTTTCGATGAATCCCGCCAATCGCAACACATCCTCAGCCATGCGCTCGCCCCATTGCCCTCGCACGCGAGTACTCACCAATGCTTCGCGGAGTTTGTTGGTGGTTTCGATGAGCGCATTAGTTTGTTCGCTGGTGGCTTTTAATTGATGGCTCAGTGATCCAAATTTTTCGGCTCGATCTTTTTCCAGCGTCTTCATGAGTTCTGACACGCCTTCCAATTCCTCGGTCATCCGCTGCAATTGCAGGTCGATCAGCCGTTTTTTCTGATCCAATTCCTTGCTGCTCAATTCCCTTTCAGCCTCGAGCTTGGCACGAGCTAATTTCAAAAATTCTTCGGTTGATCTTGATAGTGCGTTGAGAGAGAGGCTACCGAAACTGGCTTTGAGCTGATCCAGAATGGCATCGATACTGGCGCGACGCTGGAGTTCACTCTCTTGAAACAGCTCTACTGCCAAATCTCGAGCACTTTTGGCCTGGATCATTCGCAGCGCGAAGGCAATGACCATGGCGAGAATGAAACCGGCGACGAATGCACCCATGATGATAAGATAGTTCATGATCAAATCCTCACCAGCAAAATTTGAAACCAAGGACATTATCAATCGCCCACAGCAGCAGGGCAAAATCGAAGCCAATTGCTAAAAATTGAAAGTTCCAGGCATGGCCCTGGTTAGCGGATGACTGCTGAATTGGCCTTTTTCAGCATCGTGGCCGAAAGCGCGTTGCCCTTGCGGATCACTTCTTCCTCATCAACCTGCACCAACCGACCATTTTGCACCACGATTCTGCCATTGACGATGGTGGTATGCGCTTCATGGCTAATGCCAGAGAAAATTAATGCTGCCAGCGGGTCTGAGAGGGCACCGGTATACTCCAATTTATTTAATTCAAAAATAGCGAGATCCGCGGCTTTGCCAATTTCCAGCGAGCCAATGTCATTTCGCCCCAACAATCGCGCTGACCCCAGGGTGGCCATCTCCAATACCTGTTCTGCTGAAATCGCGTCCGCACCATAGCGAACCCGATGCAGCAGCAGCGCCTGGCGCATTTCACCCACCATGTCCGAACTGTCATTGGATGCCGATCCATCCACCGCCAGTCCCACTGGAATTCCCAGCCGCAGCATTTCTGGAACTCGGGCAAATCCCGAACCTAGGCGCATGTTCGAGGCCGGGCAATGGGCAATGCCGGTTTGTGTGGCAGCCAGCAATTGTAGTTCATCGTCATTGAAATGAATGCCGTGCGCGTACCAAACGTCAGCACCAATCCAATCGAGATCGACAAGAAATTGCAGCGGTCGTTTGCCATAAATTTCCTGGCAGTAAACCTCCTCATCCTTGGTCTCGGCCAGATGGGTATGGAGGCGAACGCCATATTTCCGAGCCATCTGGGCTGTCGCTCGCATCAATTCAGCGGTGACATTAAACGGCGCACAAGGGCCCAGGTGCATCTGATGCATGGAGAACGGAGACGGATCGTGATATTTTTGGATCATTTCCTCGCTATGCTGCAAGATCTGTTCTTCATTTTGGACGACGCTATCGGGCGGTAACCCACCATCGCGACGACTGCGCGACATGGAACCGCGGGTCGGGCAAAAACGAATGCCCGCCCGCCCCGCTGCCTCGAATTGCAGCGAGGGAATATCGGCTGCCAACCCTTTCGGATAGAGATAATGATGGTCGGTAGTGGTAGTACAGCCGGTTTTCAGTAGCTCGCCGCAACCCAATAGGGTGGCATAATAAATGCCTTCGGCATCAAAAAACTTCCAGATTTCATATAACGTGGTCAGCCAGGTGAATAGCGCCTGGTTTTGAACCGCGGGCACATTGCGGGTGAGGGTTTGACATAAATGGTGATGGGAATTGATTAAGCCCGGCAGCACCAATTTGGTGGAGCAGTCGATTATTTGGCTACCATCGACGGCAATATTCGGGGCGATTTTTTCAATCACCTGGTCGCGAATCAGCAGGTCCACGCCTTTGAATCGTTCCCGCTGGGGATTCATGGTCACCAGATGAAAACAATTTTTCAATAAGATTGTTGACATTGCGCTTCCTCAGCTCAAAAAATTGGAGCAACATAAGCTGTTCCGTCTATTGCCAGCAACAACTTTTATCGTATTTCGAATTATGAATTGATCCTTGCCTCAAAGATATAAGGATGCCAACTGAGAATGCTGTGGGCATCCTCTGGGGGCGTAATTTTTCTTCGACCATCGTCCAACCTGAATTGCTTTCAGAACTCGGTCGTTTATGGCATGCAGCTACGGATAATTACTGAACGTGTCCATTCGGAGTGCGAACAGCTATATTGGCTTAAATTTAAATGTCGCTGCCTATTTGATTAGCAACATTTTTCTGGTCTGGGTAAATTCGCCTGCCACAAGTTTATAGAAGTAAAGGCCGCTGGCGCAATCCCGAGCATCCCATCGCACAGTATGTGCACCTGGCGCTTGCCAATCATCCTGAATCACCGCTATTTGGCGTCCGAGTTGATCATAGATGGTGATTTTGACAGGAGACTTTTCTGGCAATTGATAGCCAATGATGGTCTGTCTATTAAAAGGATTGGGGTAGTTTTGGCCCAGCCGAAAATCGCTAGGTTGAGAAAGCTGGCCTTTGGTAGCCGGTTCGACACGAGAAAGCTGATTGGCCAAGGTCACAGCCTCTTCGAAATCGACAATATAATGCCACCAATTATTCAAAACGCCATCAGTGACGCCTGAGAAACGTGGCAAGTGGCTAAACCACCAGTGCAAATAGCCGCGATGAGTGTAGCCCCATTCTTCGCAATTCACCCGGCGGTTCTGATTTAATAAAATTGGATATCGTTTCCAATTATCAGCGTAAGTGATGACATAGCGACGATTGCTATAATCGTAATCGCTTAAGCCGTTGGGTGGAAAATGGATATTGCCCACATGGGCACCACCGGGAAAATCTTTATCGATGCGAGTGAAGATTTCCCAGGCGGTGGGATTGGTTGCGTGTACGTTCCAGCGGTCGCCAAAAGCGTGCACCAGTGCGCTTTCGGATCGGTGACCAAAACTTTCCATGGCCTCGGCAATGCCTCGCTCATAGTTCCAGCCCATTACCGACAGAAGCTTATTCAATCCTGGATGATTCAGCGGCGGCGAGTTATACCAAAAGGCATTGGGGCCCACCAATTGCGATTCGTACATGCCCCCGAACGGTGGCGCGTAAACCCAGACCTCGTGGATGATATTCTGATTGCGTTTGTTCGCGAAGTCGTAATAGTCAATCATCGCATTATAGTCAAAACGAACCCGGTTGTACTTTTCAGCCAGATTCTGCAAGGTGCCTTCAATTTCTCGACCATAGAGAGGTCCGCCGGGTCCATAATAATAGCTCAGCGTATCGATCGTCATGAATTTCCCATCCAGCCGGGTGAAGACGAATTGGTCATCATGAATTTCAACGAGGTCAAATTGCACCACGCCATCGCTGGTTTGGTTGAATTCCTCCTGGAGCTGATAGATCAGCGTCATGGGAGGCGTCCAATTGCGCACCTGATGGATGCGCCGGTTGTTTGCTTTATCAATCACCGGGTCTTGCAATACCACAGCGACATTGATATGAAGTGGCGCGGCATTGGTCGATTTGAAATCAGGAACGACCGTAACTGTCGTTGCGCCATGAAGGTTCCCGGCATCGACCGTTAAGGAGGTCGTTCCTAATGCAATGCCAGTGACCACTCCCAATTCATCAACCGTGGCAATGGCCTGGTCACTGGTGTTCCAGTAAATTGCGTCTTTTAGATTATAAGAGGAGATGTTTCCCTGGTTATCTATCTGATTGAGCTTTAGCGTGAGCGAGGTGCCGGGAATGATTTGAATTGGTGACGGCACTATCTGAAGCGCCACGATCTGGTATGGTTCAAACAGCATCCACTCGCCAAGATAGATGCCCTGGTACTCTGGATTAAAAGCCCGCAGGCGAATAATCCTGGCTGGTTTCGCGGCAAACGATGAAGAGTCCCAGCCAAAGAACAGATACGGTCGTTGAGCGACCAGCAATTGGTATGTTCCCTGGCCGCTTTTCAGGTCCTCCTGACTGTCGGCGGCCTCCAGGGTCCAGTGGCCGTTGTTCCAGAAGAACACTTTGCTTTTGCCAAGACTGATGGGGCTGCTGAACAGCAGCGTTATGGTCAACGAGTCGCTGTTTTGAATCGCGGCTTCGCTAAACGGATTGCCGTCGAAAATTTTGTCGAAACCGTTTTTGGTGAACGGCGGCTCGACCGTTGCGCTTAAGCTGCCCGTAGCTAATTTCGCACCGAGATCAATTGGCTTGAGTACGGCTACCTGAGCCAGGGACCAGCTAGCAATTAATAGCAGAATGCAGAGCGACAGGCTCACTATTTCAAATTGTTTCGATCTAACAAAAGCCATCAAGAGCATCTCCCGAATAAATCCATTAACACTTGCAGCATTTAGATTAATTGCTGGGCTAATTTACTCACTTTGTAGCAGAGAAGCAACTAAAATTTTGATTTCTTCCAGGTCCATGCAGAGGGGTGGTAATCCATAAATGCGGACGACTCCATTGCTCAACACATTCAACCAGAAGATAGGAATTCCACCAGGGAAAATAGCCAATATGCCTGCTTGAGAAATCATTGAGGATGCGCTTGGGACCAGACATCGCGATCAATTTTCGACGGAATTCATGGCAAAGTGGTGAGGCGGTGGCTATTTCTGGATTGGGGTCGAGTCGTGATGCCCGGCGGTTGCCTGGCAAGAGCAAATGAGTTAGCGGATCAAAATCATTTTTCGAATGCATTGACTGGTTTCGGTGGCCAAAAGACAGAAGTATATTCCTGAAGGGCATGTTTGACCTGCAACATCCTTCCCATCCCAGTAAAAAGTGTGCTTTCCAGCAGGTAAGAGTTGCTGCCAGAGAACTCGTAGTTCCTGTCCCATCAGGTTATAAATTTTGAGTGATACATTCTGCGAACGGGGCAGAGAAAATTGAATTGCGGTTTGTGAATTGAATGGATTGGGATAATTGGGTAGCAGCGCCAGAGCTTGGGGCGGCAGCTCGGCAGGGTGATCGATTGGCGAGATCAACTCGTTCGGCTTTCCGGGCGTACCACCGACCTCGTTCGATAGGAACCAATTTTGAGGCAAAGCTGGTGAAAGATCAGGCTGCTTTAGGGCCAGGGTTTTGCCACTGCCATCATTAGCCGCAGGCCAGGGCGGCTGAGTACCATAAAAAAATGCCAGGATCTTGTTTCCGGCGGCATTGAACAGGCGGATGGAATCGCCGCGGCTACTCAAACCGAACGAAAAATCGCCGACACAGCAATGCACATCAGGGAAGTGAGCCGAAAAAGCTGCTTTGTTTTGGCAGAGGATCAGAAATTCTTGCGGTGCCATTTGAGTCGAAATTGGAAAACGAAATTCGTGTTGCTCATCGGCATCCTTTAAAATCCAGCCGGAGAGGTCGATTGTACTCGCTCCTCGGTTGTATAACTCGATCCAATCCTCGGTGTTACCAGTTGGAGCAGATTGATAGTTGATCTCATTGACAACAATGTTGCCGACGACCGTGGTATCGGGAACAAAGACGGCGGTAATTTCTTGACGATCGACGATTCCAGTCGTGATGTTCGCTTGATCAGATGGCGCAGCACCGATCCAATGCGAAAAGCGAAATCCGGGTGCTGGAATGGCCGCAAGATCAATTGGGACATCTGGAAAATAGATGCCATACCAGGG
Organism: Candidatus Zhuqueibacterota bacterium; assembly: GCA_034505795.1. GTDB lineage: Bacteria > Zhuqueibacterota > Zhuqueibacteria > Thermofontimicrobiales > Thermofontimicrobiaceae > Thermofontimicrobium_A. The sequence goes on along the minus strand of JAPDQM010000010.1, from coordinate 27,268 downwards.
AAATTTTTGAAGAAGCTGGCTGTTCAGTTTGACCAGACCGCCATCGCCAGGCTGGGCGCTCAATTTGATGATGGCGAAACCGCCATCCACCAGGCCAAACTCGGCCATAAGTTGCTGTCGCAGGAAATCTGGCCGTCGCTGCGCAAAATCATTTAGCACGCTGATATGGCTGTGCCATTCATCCATCGAATCGATGGATTTGCCAAGCCACCAGGGGCCATTGAAGGTGCCTTTCCACCGAGCAATGTGGATGGGCATGTCGGCTTCAATTCCTGCTTTGAACTGTTTGATAATTTGGAGTACGCGCGCCGGCTCGAAGGTAAGGTTCAGGTGATCGGCGAACCGATTGATGAATCGGCGACGATGCTCGCTATTTTGGAGCAATTGGAAAAAGATAGCGGTGGTGCCGTTTTTCTGATTGCGCATCTCCCGAAACATGTTTGCATCAGGTCCCAGGTGGCCACCATGAAAGCCATAATCCAGATCGTATAGCAGCCATTTCCACCGACCAGTTGCCGTTCTCGGACGCCAGCATTTTACATTGTTCCAGGGCCAATCGGGATTAGCAAAATAGATGACCGCGATGGTGTAATCCATAAAATTTTCCACATCCATCAGCGCGCGAACGTGGTCGTAATTTTCGGGTTGAGACAGATCATGGGTGGCAATGAATTGCTGCAGGAACTGATAATGTGACAGATCACCTTTGATGAGCATACTATCCCGCTCCACAAAGTCAAGATTTTCCGGATCGACACCGCGATTGGCCGCCAGATAATGTTCGCTCATCTTTTCTCGAATATTGTGAATCCCCCAGATTTCACCGTTCAATAAGACCATCGCCGGGCGATAGGCTTGAACGTCCAGATCCATGGTTTCTCGCACCAGATATTGCATCATCGCGTCTCGAAAAAAAGTTCGTCCCCAATCCTGGCCCGCATTGCGCAAAATCAGGGATTGGAAGATGGTGATGGGTTTATCGGGAAAAACCTGGTAGCGGATAGCATCGAAGCCATAGTTGTCTCGGGCAAAAATGGCCAGTGACTTTTGCGGGTAAAGGCGACTCCAGGAACCGAAGATTTGAACTCCGGCATCCAGTTCAAAGCCGCATGTGCCATTGGGTTCAAAAAACTCCAGGTGAATGGGGCGCTCCCAATCCTGCCAGAAATTAGAGCCCCAATAAGGGTAATTGAGGGTGTCGGCATGTTTGCCAAAGACATAAATCCCCTTATCCTCGTCCCAGAGATTGGCAGGATCAGTGGTAAGGGCGATGACCGGCAGGGAGAAGTGCTGATCGATAATATAGGTTTGGGTTGTTGTTGCGCCTGGCAATAGACCTGGGCCAAATACGCGCGCACGCAGGACAGTGGTTTTCTTGATGATCAGCGGTGAGAGGTAGGGAGCTGAAGTATCGACCGGGACTGAGCCATCACAGGTGAATCGAATAGTGGCTCCGGGGTGTGATGTCATCAGCTCGACTTGCAACGGCTGGTTGTAAATGCCGCCGGGGATCGAACAGGAAGGTGGATCAGCTATCTGTTGATATCCGACGATAGAATTGCTGCGAGCAGGTGTGGGGCGATCAAAAAAATACCAGTTGGATGCGCCGTCGGGATGTCGGCCAAAGGAGATATCGGGTGGCAGCGAGCCGACGGCGATTTGATCGCAACGCTGGCCGCCGGGACGGGTCAATCGCAGGGTTTCACCGCTGGCTTTGATTTTGAAATTGGTATGCAATTGAGGCGGCGAGTTGGGGAAATGGAGATGCGGCGATGGACCCCGCGCACCAACGGGCGCGGTTTTCATTTCCAGCGTCAGGAACGGGATCAGCGTCAAATCCGATGAATATAGTTCTGCGTTGTGAACTTCCAGTGCCAAGACATTTTCGCCTGCGATTAGCAGCGATTCCGGCGCGGAAAAAGCAAATTTCTCCGGCTCACCGGCCTGATACATTTGTGCCTCATGAGCGATGGTTGCGAATTGATTGAATGCAGGTAATTTCCCCGGTGATCCCATGTTGCGCCGAGCCAGTTCGATTCCATTGAGATAAGCGACAAAGCCGTCGTCATAATCCACATGCAATACGAAGCTCACAATATTGGCGAGATTGGTGACCGTAAATTTCTTACGGATGAAAATCGAAATTGGAGAGGGCTGAAAGGGGTCAGGATTGGCGAGATCGGTGGCGTCATCCCCATCACCATAGCCGAAACCGCTGGGACCGCTGGGCCAGGAATAATCATCGAAGTCGCAACTGCGCCAATTGGCAACAGGCTCTGCGGCAGGGACGAGATATTTCCAATCGTCGCCCCAGTCGATCACGGTCTCCCAATGCGCCGGCAGCGTACGAATATCTTTACCTGAAGCGAAGACCAATAGAAAATTGTTAGCTGGCAGCGAAAGCGCCGGAAAGGTCCATTTGAATGGCAAATTCGGGTCATCGGACAGGCCAAAATCGTTCAGGTCGATGGCGATGCTATCGGCGTTGTAAATCTCGATCCAATCCGAAAAGTCATGGCTATCATCGGCAATGGTGGCCGTATTCTGGGACATGATTTCGTTGATGAACAGGGACTGCGACGCAAGGGGCAGTTGTTGGATTAGAATGATGAGTACGATTAGAATTAGCCGCAGCATGGGAGTTGCTTTTCTTTTCAACTGGGGCCGTCATACACGACGGCGAAACCCTTCGCCTAAAACTTCATGGACGTTATTGATCACCACAAATGCGTGGGGATCAATCTCTTTGACAATGTCGGTGAGCAAGGTCGTCTCTTTGCGAGTGACGACGGTAAAAATGACTTCGCGTTCGGCATTGGTATACAGGCCTCGTCCATGCAGCGCGGTCGCCCCGCGACTGAGCTGATCCATGATGGCCTCGGATATTTCTTGATATTTGGGTGAAATGATCAGCGCCGCTTTGGCATAGTCCATGCCTTCGATAATGACATCGATCAAACGCGCTGAAATAAACAACGATATAAATGCGTAAAGGGTTAGACTCAGCGCCGGCTTGATGGTGGCAATCCCCTTGAGATGAATAATAATGCCCGCGCTGGTGATAACCAGAAAATCGATGAGCATAATGGCCTGGCCAGGCTTCCAGCCGAATTTTTTTTGCATGATGGCGGCGACAATATCGGATCCGCCGGTGGAACCGCGAAATTTAAAGACGATGCCCAGGCCAATACCCAGCAAAATCGCGCCAAACAGCACGGCCAGGATGAAATCATTTTGATAGATATTTTGAACCGCATTGGAGTTCTGAATTTTAATGAACGATAGCCCCGGGATATTCCCGCGCAACAGATCGATAAAAAACGAGTTCAGGCTGAAGCCCACAAACGTTCGCAGCCCAAATTGACTGCCGAGCTCCTTCAGCGCCCAAAGATAGAGGGGGATATTCAACAACCAGATCAGCAGGCCAACCGGGATTTGATAATTGGAAAGATAATGAATCGTCATGGAAATGCCACTAACGCCGCCGGGAACCACTTTGGCATCGATCAAAAACGCGGCTACGCCTAACGACATAACAAATGCACCCAGACTGATGGCGATATAATCTCGCATTTGCTGCTTAATGGCTCGGGTAAATTTCATCGCAAAATTCCTATTTCAAGTAAATGACTTTTTGGGTGGCAACATGCTCATGCCATGTAAGCCTGATGAAGTAAACGCCGGAAGCGATAGTTGGCCGATCCATAGATGCGGCTTCCCACAGCAAGTCATGGCGACCAGCGGCCTGATCTTGGTCACAGAGCCGGATGATCTCCCGGCCTGTGATATCTAATACCTGAACCACAGCTCGACCAGCTTCAGGCAGGCAATATTGGAGGCGAGTATTTGAATTGAAAGGATTGGGATAGCATGGATTCAACTGAAATTCTGTTGGTTTTGCCTGGGCTGATTCTGGAACTGCGCTCGGCGGCTCGATTAGCGCTACTTTGATCTCATATTTGCCCAGCGTTGAATGGCCGCGCCAGTATTCCATGTTAAATTGGGTAGACTCTAAAAAGGCATAGCCAACCCGACTGTTGTGAGCCACTCGCAAAATAATTACCGCATTGGATTTGCCATAGTCATGCTCAATGGTGCCATCGGTGTCAAACGGGCAGCGACCAATCAGCACTTCACCGTTCTCGTCTGCGCTCAATGATAGATCGGCGGTGTCATCGAAATATTTGCCATACCATTGGCCGGCCTGGCCAGTAGCTTGATAAATTTTGACATCCGCATAGTCCAGCAGGTGGCCGGCATCATCTTTGATTATCAGCATATTTTGCTGGGGCAAGTCGTTCATAAAAATGCCGATGTTGCCCGGTGAATTATAATTGCCCTGCGTCGCTCGATGTCCGGCAATCAGGTTGAGCGCGGCAGCAGAATAAGCGTCAACAAAGGTATATTCGCCATTCATTAAACCTTTGATGGGGGTATAGTGGACGGCATCGCCTGTGAGCGGCATATATGGGGTGCCCACAATCAAGCGGCCATTTTCTTTGATGGCAACCGTGTTGCCGCGACCATTATCGTGCACGTTGAAGCCATACAGATCGATGAGATAGCGAGCATGGCCCAATTCGTGAAGCAGCGAGCCTTCGAAGTAAAAGGGATTGTTATCCACGGCGCTGGTGTGATTTTTATAGCCATCGCCATTCAGCAAGCTCGCTGGAAATCCCCACTGCAAATCGACGGTACGGTCGCGCAGATTAGGAAAATTGGTGGGGTAATCGCCGCCGGCTAAGGGCAAGGCCCCGTCCGGCACAACCGTTATTTGATCGATGCGAATCCGGTCCAGCACTCCTTGCGGGGTATCGGGATAGATAGCAGCCGCGAACATCTGGTTCCAGCGGCGGACATGGCGTTGTGCCCAATCTTCCCAGCAGTTGGCATGAACATTGAGCCGCTTTTGATATTGATGAAAGTAGTCGTACAAACTCTGTTCGACATAAAAGCCAACGCTAATCGCATCGGTGAAAATCGAAAGCTGATTATTTCGTTCCTCCTCTTCGGCTACCCGGTTATCAGGATCAATAGTCAACGTTAATTCGTGGCGATCGAATGACCACTGGCGGACAAAACTGATGCTGGCTGTGTCGCTGGCTGGAATGGCGACGAAGCCGGAATCGACCCGCTTGCAATCCCAAAACCATAAGTATTTGACACTGTCCAGATCCAGGGCGGTCCAATTTTTGACCACTGCCTGCCAGGTCACTGATTGTCCTACCTGAGGCCAACCATCGACTTTCGGATTGGGACTGGCCCAGACATAATCCAATCGGGGCAGCCGAGCAATCCAGCCAATGGTCAAATCGTCACCCTCATGAATAACGGGCGCTTCATTGACTTCCTGGGAATGCGAGCTGAAGACTCCCTCGCTGGAGACAGCGTAGAGGATATAGCCGTACTTTTCATTCTTCAGGGCGGTGGTATCTTTGTAAGTGTCTGCTATGATATGTTGGGCGATGAGTTGATACATCATCCGGGCCTGGCCGGTGCGGGCGGTATCGTTCAGGCTACGGCGATAGAGACAATAGCTGGCGCCGGAAACCGCTTGCCATTTTAGAATGCGATGCTGATGATGATCGCTGGAGAGTGTGATTTGTTGCGGTGTTTCAGGCAAATTCACTGGCGACAAGTACAATGTCTGTGGAAAGGTGATCCAGGGAATGCTGGTTACCATGTCAGTGAGCAAGCCCTGCTGCCGCGTTTCAGTGCAGGTGAATCGAACGCAGACTGTGTCCCCAATCTTGACTTCGGGCTGAACAAAATTGCCCAATTCGATACCAAAAATGCCGTTGCCAGGAATGTTGGGATCAGTGCCAGTCGACCATCGGGGAGCTTGCTCGGTGAGGATTTTGGTTTGGTCGTGGTTCAAATAAACCATAAATGACACAGCCGGAGGCAGGTGTTTGCAGGCATCGCCGTTGGCATGGCGAACGAAATTTTTGTAATAGACATAATCCGCATTTTGAGCAGCAAGATGTTGGTCAATAACCATGCCTCCCAAAATCAGCAATATTGCGGCCCGATGGATTGTATTTCTAATGATGTTCATTTCAAGCTACCCAAATTTCCTTTGCAAAAATCAGACTGTAATTTTGAAAAGCTCGACGGAAGAATTGATCGCGTCAAGGCTTTTAATCGGCGTCGAAACAGCAATCGCGAGGCCGCATTTAGAATTTAAAATGAGACACCAATTCCGAACCGATGGCTTTGACCCAGCAGGGAGAAATCGCTATAGGAATAGTCAAAGCGGAAGGCATAGTCGCTGATTTTCAATCGGACGCCGGTGCCAAAAGAGTATGATGCGACGTCATGGTTCAGGCGATAGCCGCTGCGGAGGAACAGCAGGTTCTGGTAATTCCATTCGGCGCCAAGCTGGCCTAACGGTTGGCCATCATTTGGCTTTAATGCGGCAAAGCTGATTAGCAATTTTTGCATCGCGGCATCTACGGCGTTAATGGCCATGCCAAACGTAAAATGGGTCGGCAGGGGATAGGATTCATTGACAAATTTAACTTCGGAACCGAAGTTGGCAATTTTCATTCCGAAGCGGAAATTTCGAAAGCTGGTGACGTAAAGGATGCCAATATCCATGGACACCGCATCCGCTTGAAAGTCGGAATAAAGGGAGAGATTGATGTAATTAATGGAGCCACCAAAGGTGACGCGATCGGTTAGATAGCGGGCGTAGCTAATTCCGGCGCGGACATTGCTGGCATAAAAAGTTTCACCAGTGCCATCAGGCCGTAATGGAGTTCGCACTTGCATTTCGTCCGTGTACAAAGCCGTCAGGGACACTCCGAATGTGCCGACCCGGCCAAATGATCGTGCCGCTCCCACAAAATCGTGGTTAATACCGGCGAACCAACTGGTGTGGTTAAAAACCAGATCGGTGCCGGGAATTCGAGCCAGCGCCGCGACATTGTAGTACATCGCCTCAGCGCCTTCGGCAACGGCAATGTAGGCGTCGGCCATGCCGGTGGCTCTCGCACTGACGCCAATTTTGAGAAATTGGGCATCGGTACTACCCGGCCGTTCATATTGAGAAAATGCGACATTCCATAAAATGAAAAGAGCGATAATGGTTTTTCGTATCATGGCACTTACCTTTAGCTTGAACTGCAATTGGACAACATTCAGGCCAATTTCATCATAATGACATTACTTAATGACAACGAACTTACCAATCTGAACTTTGCCATTGGTCATATCTTCAACCGTGAAGAGATAAATGCCGCTGGCGATGGCCTGGCCCACGGCTGAAGTCAAATTCCAGTCTTCATAACCTTGCTGTGGATTGTTGTGAGCAATGGTAGCGATCCAGTCGCCGGCGAGCGAGTAGATTTTGATTTCGCAATTTGCCGGCAGATTAATGAATTGAATGCGGCGGTCTTGCTCCATCCAGCGATCCCGAGTGCCAGTGGGCTTTTCCCAGGCCGGATTGTATGCATGATAAGCGATATCCCCACGATATGGATTGGGCACCACCGCGACCTCGCCCACCGTAGCCGGCGCAGCGGTCCCGGGTACGGCCAGTTTGGCATTGGCATTCTTGCTGGATTCCTGGGATGGAAAATCGATTTCGGCATCGGGTTTGGAAAACGCTGTGACCGTGTAATAATATTCCAGGTTGTTTAATAGACCAATGTCCGTATATTCGTATTGCAAACCCGTGTTCAAAAAGAATTGATTGGCTGGCACATCGTACTCAGCCAGCAGCGTCCAGGGCCCTGTTTTGCTGCGGGTGCTTTTGTACACGCGATAGCCCTCGAATGGCTGGCTTGCATTGTCAGCACGATTAGGATCGCGATAGCTTTCAGGATCGACATCGCCTGGCAGCGGCTTCCAGCGCAGCGTAATCTCATGCGAGCGAGTTTCCAATCGCAATGGCGGCAAAGGTGGTGGCGCCGGGACTTTGAAGTCCTTCTGTACCAACCAATCCAGCCGATCGGCATTGGCCAACATTTTGGCTTCGCCTTCGCCCAAAATCAGGCCGACGCGAAAATAGGCTGTATCGCCCACCGCCAACGTCAGCGGACCATAAGAGAGAATGAATTGCGAGCCATCGCCAGCTTGCTGGTTGCGCATGATGGTGCCGGCACTGATTTCCTGATAGAGGACATTGTCGCGATCGGCTGGCCCACCCGCTCCGCCGCCAGGATACCAATTAAACGTCCAGCGTAACGAGGCCGGCGGAATTTTGCTGGACGGATAGAGCTTAACGCCCAGGGGACTGATGGCCGCCTCGTCCTCACCGGTGGGCGGATCGATGGAAGCGGCCAAATTGCGATCGGCATAATAAAATGACAGATCGTCCAGCGCAAAGCCCCAGCCTTCCCCGCGATAGCCGACGTTGCCATCCATCCAATAGGCGATATACACCTGCGATAGATTTTTGCGGGTGGGGATGACGTAATATTCAAACACGATCATCTCATCCAGAGGATAGGAACTCCAGGCATGGCTGATTTGAATGACATCCAGATACAAAGGCCGATGATCACCGATATTGGTCAGGTAATAGTCGCTATAGCGACAGACAAAATCCTGATCCGCAATGGCGGTATATTGGCCCCAGTAAGGAATATTAACGGTATCGCCTTTGTTGACCACCCAAATGGTATCATCAGGAGCCGCAGAGGGGTAAAATTCAAAGTGGGGATCAGCCCAGATGGTGGTGGCGGATACCAGGGTATCATTTTCTGGTGTGATGGCGCCCACCCAGATACCAGCTTCGCCGATGTGTTCCTCATGGCTATTGGGAGGATATTCACAATAGATCAAGCCCGGATAATCGGTCGACGCAGCCCATAGTGCACCCATGTTGGTGATAAGCTGTCGCACTTTGCCGACGTTGTGAACCTTCCAATCCAGCGTGGTACGCTGGGCGAAAAGGGTAACGGCAGTTGATAACAGGATGAAAAACGTTTGTTTTATGACTCCACGCATGTCGCCCTCAATGGCTTAGTTTATGCAAAGATTATGTTCAACGAATCGTTTTGGATTAAAAAAGCAGTTGCATAGGTCTATCGGGTCACTGCCCCGGTGTAGTAATTTTCATAAAATCTCATTTAATGATAATGAATTTGCCAACCTGCACCTTGCCATTGTTTAAATCTTCAACGCTAAAGAGATAAATTCCACTGGCAATTGCCTGCCCCACACTGGACGTCAAATTCCAATCTTCGTAGCCCTGCACCGGATTATTGTGATTCAAGGTACTTACCAGATCGCCCGCCAGGGTATAAATTTTAATATCGCAGCGAGCGGGCAGATTGATGAATTGAATGCGCCGATCCTGCTCCATCCAGAAATCGCGTGAAATATCCGGCTTCTCCCATGGCGGATTATAGGCGTGATAGGGAATATCACCGCGATAAGGATTGGGTACCACTGCCACCTCGCCAACGGTTTGGGGTGGCTCAGGGCCAGGCACAACGCGGCGGGAATTAGCATTTAAACTGGATTCAAGCGAGGGAAAATGAATCACTGCATCGGGCTTGGAAAAGGCGGTGACTGTGTAATAATATTCCAAATTGTTCAATAATCCAATATCGGTGTATTCATATTCCAGTCCGGTATTTTGATAAAACGCATTGTCCGGTAAGTCGAATTCGGCCAGCAACGTCCAAGGACCAGTGGCGCTGCGAGTGCTTTTGTAGACGCGATAGCCCTCGAATGGCTGCAGTTCGCCATCGGCGCGATTGGGATCTTGATAGGTCTCCGGGTTGATGTCACCGGGCTGCGGTTTCCAGCTCAGGTGCACTTGCTGGCGCCGAGATTCCACGCGCAATGGTGGTGCTGGTGGCGGTGAAGGAATGGCGAAATTCTGATCGATCAACCAGTCCAGATAATCGGCATTGGCTATAACGCCGGGGATCCCTTTGCCGAGGATAATACCCACCGTAAATTTCAAGGTGTCGCCCACGCGAATGGAATAGGGGCCGATGGAAATCATGGACTTGGTGCCATCGCCAGTGCTGGACTGATCCTGCATCACCGTACCCCGGCTCATCTGTTCATAGCGCTCGCCATCACGATAGGGAAGACCCTGCAATCGGCCATTATACCACATAAACGTTGCTTTTTGGGGCGAAGGCGCACTGGTAGGGGGATAGACTTTGGTGGCAATGGCACCGATGGCATCGCCATCGCCGCCACCAGGTAAATCCACGCAAATCTGCATCAAGCGATCCATGCGCGAATAAGTTTCATCATCCAGACCGTATTCTTCATTGCCCGCATAGCCCACATTGCCGTTGATCCAACTGGTGAGGTAAACATCATGAAGATCGATTTTCGTCGGCATAATATAATACGTCAGGACAACAAACTCATCCAGCGGATTGGAGCTCCAGGCGTAACTGGTCTGGATCACATCGAGGTAAAGCGGCCGATGATTGGGAACCCGCAGACTGACGGGATTATAGTCGGAATAGCGGCAGACGAAATCCTGATCAGAGATACCAACGTACCGCGGCCAATACGGAATATCCACTGTGTCCCCTCGATTGATAACCCAAATGGTATCCCATGGCGCATCGCTAGGGTAAAATTCGCGCGATGAGCCCTCCCCTTGGGCCACCGAAACCAAACTATCGCTGCCAACAATCGCGCCGATCCACAGCCCCGCTTCGGTGATGTGCTCCTCAAAGGTATTGGGTGGATACTCGCAATTGATCAGCCGCGGAAAATCAAACAGATTGTCCTGTTTGGCATTCAAGCCGCCGGTATTGGTGACCACCTGTCGAACCCGGCCGACGGTGTGCAATTTCCAATCCAGCGTGGTCTGTTGCGCCCAGAGCGACGATGCCAACGCTACGCCAAGCAGGAAAACCATTGTGCTATTTTTGATCATGTGCCAACACGCCTTTTGTCCCAAAGTTACGCTACCACTGATTGCTCATTTTGATGCGAGCCGTTATCCGGTTACCAATCCAACCGCAAACCGATTTTCACGGTGCGACCCGGACTGAATTGCCGCGGGTCCATGAGATTGAACATCGAGTACCAGGTATAATATTGTTTGGTTGGTGACACCAGATCCCCATACTTATACGGTTTGCCGGTCCAGGGATTGAAGCCGTATTCGATCTGCACGTTGTTCTGATTGAACAGATTGAAGATATCGGCAAAGATAGACAACGACAGACCTCTTACTGCAAATGACTTATTGATTTTCAGGTCGGTGGACATGGTACTGGGACCGTTTTTAGAATTTTCCTTCTTTTGAGCTTCGGCGGGATCGAGGGTGCCTGGCGTATAGGCTTTGCCCGATGAATAGCGGGATAGCACCGTGATATTCCAATCATCTGGCAGCTTAACCCCCAACAGATTCAGATGGCGTTTGGGGGGCATATCCAGCGATGCCTGGAAAATGATCTGATGGCGAATATCCCAATTCAGCCGTCGCTCGCGAATCGGATTGGGGAAATCAGTGGTCGAACGAATGTAGTCATCGAAAGCCGAGGAGGAGTAGCCATTGGCCCATTGGACGGTATAGGTCACTTTTCCTGACGTAAAATAGGAATAGCGTTTGCGCAATTCAAATTCCAGGCCGCGGGCGCGGGCATAGCCTTTATTATCGTACAAATAGACTGGTGTACCGCGGGCAGCCCGAAGGTAAGTGGTTTGCACCTGCTGGGAAATATCTTTGGTGTAGCTTTTGATGTCGATGGCCCAATCTTTGAACAGTTGATGGGTGAAACCGAACTCATAGAGAATGGTCTGTTCATAATCCAGAAATGGATTGCCGGCAAATGCTCCGGTCCAGGGATCGCGATAGTAATATTGGAGTTCTGGTAACTGGTTGAAGTGACCATACGAGAAGAAAACCACGGTTTCGAGGGAAATGGGGAATGAAATTCCAAAGCGTGGGCTGAGCTTATATTTGAACGATTCCCAATTAGGCGTTAAGCCAGTGGCATCGATCCAGGCTTTCTTCCAGTCTGCCTGGTTGACCATATTGCCCATATAAAAGTAATCAAATCGCAGCCCTGCATTAATGATTAGACTTTCTTTTTCAAATTTGTCCTGCAGATAATATCCGCCGATGATGGGTTTGGCATGAAAGACCCAGCGATTCTGGCCGAATTCCTTAAATGGCCCTGGCGGTGGTGGCGCATAATTGTCATTTTCAAATCGATATTTGCCATAATTGGACAGCATGGCACCGCCGTCCTGAATGTCAATATACTGCAAATCATTGAAGCGGATTTCGATTCCAGTTTTAATGAGGTGCTCTGGATGAATTTGAGAAGTGAGGTCGCCTTTTAAAGTTAGCGTCTTGGTCATATCATCGCGCCAGATATTTTCATAGCCATATTGATTGTAAAACAGAGTCAGGGGATCAATTTGAGGCGCGGTGATACCTTGATCATCATCAGGCGCGTCAGAAAAGTTACGCACGTAGCTATAATAGTCATAAGCGACGCTGTCTTTGTAGAACCTCCAGAAATCGGGCGGTCGCTTTCCGTCCAACGATCCATTGTAGGCTACTGCCAGATAGCCGAAATTTAGGTTGTAAAAAGTCGCGTTGGAAAGCGTATGGGTGATTTTTAGATTGAGATTCTGATTGTTACGTTTAAATAGCGAGGTATGGTCGGGATAATACAGCCAGAGCCAATTGAAATTGCTCCAGCGCTTCCAGGAACCATGATAGCTAAAAACCATGCTAAATTGGTCGGTCAAGTCCCAACCTAATTTAGCGTTGAAATTGCCCGTATTGTCCTGCTTTTCTTTCAGCGTAATGCCAAGCACCGAGATGTCCTCGCGATGGCGATGATTGTTATAGGTTGTATTGGTCATCGTGCCGTTGGTGGAAATGAAAAAATTCATTTTGCCGGGTACTCGCAATCCCAATTTGGGCAAGAGTCGCCGACTGAAGAGCTCTGGCCCGCCAAAGTAGAGTGAGGTATAATGCGTATCATAGGATTCGCCAAGAAGACCGTGATTATCGGTTTTGTATTCAATCCCGCCGCTAAAGCGATCGCTGCCCGTGCGCGTGGTGATATTGACCACGCCGGATTGCGCCTGTCCATACTCGGCGTTAAACGCACCTGTCAGCAATTCCACGGATTCCACATCCACGACATTCAGGTCCAACACATCGCGGCCGCCGTAGATCGGATGGGTAACAGGCATCCCATCCACCATATACAGGATTTCGCCGCCACGACCGCCGCGGATATGAACATCCCGCAAGCTTTCATCCCGCACCTGAAGTTGGGTGCCATCGCCCAATAATAAGCTCTGCGGGCTGGCATCGAGCACGGCGCCGCCGTAGAGATTAAAAATATCCCGCGTCTGCTCCAGACCCGGCACTGATTCGATCTCTTCCCGGGCGGTTTTTTTCCGGGTGGAGGTAATGTCCAATTGTACCAGCGGCTCCTCGGCGACTACCGTTAGCGTGGGGAACTCGATGGCTGTAGATTCTAGTTTGAAATTCAGTCGCGTCGTCAGATCCACATTGACCCTTACATTGGTTGTTGTGATTCGGTGATAACCCATCATGCTGGCGGTAACCTCATAAGTTCCTGGCGGAACCTGCAGGATGTAGTAGTTGCCATGGTTATCGGCTGCGGCGCCCAATGTGGTGCCCTTGATCATGACATTGGCGCCGGCAAGGGGCTCACCGGTTTGCTTATCGGTAACGGTGCCAGCAATTTTTCCCGTATTGCCAGAAACCGCATCATGTTGCCAGAGGTGGATGATGGCAATGATGAAGATTAAGATTTTTTTCAATGAAACTGCCATTATTTCTCCTTCGTTCATGAAGAAATATTAAATTGCCTACAGATGCAAACGTTTGTTGCTACCAATCCAAATCGTATTTCCGCGACGATGATTAGCCGACCCGCAAGCTAGGTAGCTGCTGCTGTAACCATTACGACCCGTTTTATCTTGACTATCCTCTTTGTCGTAATCCTTATCACTTCGGGTGGTTGGTTGCGCGTTTTTCAGAGGAAAATCAACCACAACCTCCTGCCGATCAATAACCCAAACTGCGGAGTATTTCCTGGGCTAATATTTTGGCATCACTTTTCCGGATAAAGTAGATCGGAAAACCAAACACCACCGCGTCGAAGCTGGTACCATAATAACGCAGGCCGCAAGCCATGCCCCGAGGGGCAGTCAGACCATCGGCAGCATTGTTATAAATATAAATGTTACTGGTAAATCCGCCTCGCGCGGGAATGATATTGATCTGAGAGAGTTTACCAGCATACGGAAATGCTTCTGCCAGCTTAAAAGAATCGACCCGTATGGGACTGAAGCCGCTGAAACTAATTGCACCGGTGAAGTCACTGGGCACCAGCGGCGTTTCATCGGCCGTGATAATATGCAAATAGTCATAGATAAAACTTCCGGGCTGAAATGTCTTGGGGAATGACTCCCGCGGGGCAAACGATTTCAAAATCCGCCAGCCGCTCATGATAAAATCGCCTCCGACATTGAGGTAATCCATCACATCTTCGATGTGCTCTGGCAATTTGTGAGGATCGCGATCGCTGGTGAAGGCATTGTCCGCATGCCAGATCACCAAACGATATTGGCCCAGCGTTTTTTTATCAGGCATGCCTTTTTTGGTATAGTCCCATTGCTCATCCGGTTGGAATAGCTCTTGATAAAATTTATCGACCGAATCATCGTTAGCGACCACGCCCAATGGAAACTTCGACTCAATCGTTTCATCAATAACCAGAATGCGCTTTTCGAAGCCTGGTTTGATCAACTGGACATAGACTGAATCGCCAACGGGATCGATTAGATTCGTATTATCCCGAGACGTGACTTTAATTAAGTGTTTTCCCTCCAGCGGCAAGAAATTGTCCGGAGTTATATAGACGATGGTATCGTTCATCCAGTGCCATTCACTATGATTCACTGACCAGGCATATTCTACCACCTCGCCATCTTCGTCGCGCGCAGTAAGCATCAACTTGATGCCTTGCCACCAGTCGGTTGTATGCTCGATGGCAAAGAAAATCTGGTTGTTTGAAGGCGATATAATTTCGGTTCTGGGCAGAATGGTTTGTTGGGTATAAAAACGCTTTTCCGCTGGAGTTGGATCAATATCGCCATCATTGTCTATCGCCCTTACCTGGAATCGCTGGTAATTGAGCAGGTCGCTGGATTCAAATGCAATGGTCAGGCTGGTTTCGCTGGTGCGCTGCCAGGGTTGAATCACCGAATCACCGCGCACCAGGTGCCTGGTGATATATCGATACTCAAAGCCAGCAATATAGCCGTCATTATCCTCACCATCCCAGTGCAGGGTCACCAGCGCAAATAGAGTGTCATTTTCAACCGGAATGTTGGCCAGCGTGGTATTGGGCACAAGATTGGGATTTTCCGGTGATGTCGCCCGCTCGCAAGCCAACAGGAACAACACCAGCATGCCGGTAAGGAGGGTAAACTTGATTATCAAGGAATTGCTCATCTTGGTTCTCACTCTAATATTAATCGAGGTCAATAATATCGCACAGCGATGATCTGCATCTGGCGCGTAAAATAGTAGCTATCTTTATAGCGAACGACCGATTTAAACGGGCTGATCTGGACATCGATTTCAGTCGTTTGATTTTCTTTGATATCAAAATTTGCATTCAGGTCCACCAGCAGCGCATCTCCAGGCCGAAGCTGAACGGGAATATTAAAGAAGCCCATTCGCAGCAAACTGGCAGTGACGCCGAATTGGAGTTTATCGTAGCTATTGGGCGGCGCATACGATTCATAAATTGTGAACTTTTTATATTGTCCGTTTTCCCGTTCCAGAATGTTATAGACGACGTCTTCCACCCGATAACTTTGGGTATCTTTAAACAGAATAGCAAAGTTTTCGCCGTGATAAATCTTGCCCTGGGTAATTGTGACGCCGAACCAGTCGCGTGCAGAAACCGTAATGGTGTCCTTGATAATAATGATTGAAGTATCGGCTGGATCAGATTGCAGCATCACCCGAATCACTCCTGGCGCCGGGGAAACTTCCACTCCAGTGTTGCAACCCAACAAAAAGATCCCAGCGGCCAACATAACGGCGAGGCTGATTTGAAAACAGAGATTTTTTGTAAACCTCATGGAATCACCTTTTCGATTGCGTTCAGCTATTTTAAATAGCCTCTCAAACAAATCTTTTACTTACATCGCCAGAACATGACCCCTTTCTGCGCCACTATAACCAGGATTCCCATTTAGAATTGATTCAACTTAGCGTGGCAGTATGTGGGGTTTTTCATCAAGCTGTCGGATCAATGGCGATAGTGCGGCTTTGGCCCCGCTTCTTGCCAAAGCCGCACCAATTACCTTATCGTAGCAATAGCATCTTTTGAACTCGGGTTTGATTGCCCGAATTGAGTTGGTAGAAATAAACGCCGCTGGCTACCACCTGGCCGGCGTCATCAGTGCCATCCCATTGCACGGAGTAGCTGCCAGGCTGATAGGTGGCATCGGTCAGTGTTCTGACTTTCTTGCCCAACACATCATATATCACCAACCGGGTGCGAACCGGCTGGGCAACTGAAAACCGAATGTCGGTGGCCGGATTGAATGGATTGGGGTAATTTTGAGACAACGTCACCTCTCTTGGCGTCAAGTTTCGGTTTTTTGTGGGAACAGCGGACTGCAAATTGGCCGCCGCGTAGTTATATATTTTAATATTATCCAGGCGACCTTTATAGTGGGTTCGACCCGCCGCATAGCCGATACGCAGCGGCGCCGTTGCTTGCACCACAGGATTTTGCAATTTGACTGCTTTTTGCCCCAAAAATTGATCGTTTTCATCCCGCAACTGGAAAATCGAAGTAGTATCAGTCACCTCAAAAATCACGTGGTACCACTTTTTTAACTCCAGCGTATAGTCGATCTGCAGTTCGTTTACAGTATACCGATTACCCGTTGGAATCCATGAACCCGCAGTAATCTTCTGATTGGGCTGGAAGCGAATTTCATAAGTGTTCTGGTACCAGTTATCCGCCGCGATGGGCCGATTAATGAGTCGCGTATACTGGATCATGGTATCAGCCGAAAACCAGAGCTCTACCGTGAAGGATTTGCTATGCAGAAACGGTGAGTCTATCTCCAGGTAGCTGGAATCCCCCTCCAACGCAATGGAGTAATTGCCGTTTTTGGTGTCCTGGGAGAAGGTTGGCTTGCCAAAGAATTTGACTTCATGGTTGTAGGACGAGGCATCCTTGGGAATTCCCTGCCCCTCTTCGAAAGAAAGATCCAGGGTCATGGAATTGGGCTGGTAGACGCCAAAGGTATAGTATTGCGGATTGGCACTCTCCGCGGTCTGTGGATCGAGCGAGCGCATCCCATATTCGTCCTCAGCCGAGAGGTAATACTTAATTACCGTGCCCACTGGCTGACCCGGAATGGCAGCGGAGAAGGTATCTTTGGCAACTTCGGTCATAGGCAATTCATACCATGTATTCTTGATTTGGTAGTGCAGCGTAGCTTTGGCAACCTTGGTGCCGAACAGTGTGGCGATATCTGCACCAATGGGGTAGGAGGTGACGCTGGCGATTTGATTGTCCATGATCTTGACATCAGTGATGGCCGGTGGAATAGGTATCTGGCGAACCACATTGCTGATACGAATTTCATCCACAAACCCATCCAGGAAGGAGTCGTTTCCACCACCGGCAAAACCGATGTAAAGTGGCTGGTTCGTGGTGATAGGCGGCGTATCGGGCGGGGCTTCAAAGGTGTTATAATCTTTGACTGCAAAGACGATAAGCTCCCGTTTGTCATTATGCACCACCTGTACCAGGATATGGCGGGAAGTATCCCGGATGAAGGTTAGATGGAACCAGCGCCCTGGTTCCATGGTGTTGTTGGGCGTATTCACCTGCGGCCAGGCACTCTGGTCGGCGGTATGATAACCGCAACTAAACATCCGATTATTGCCCCACATTTCCACAAAATAGTTGGGGCGCCAGAATACCTCATCGCCAGTTTTAATGCACAAGCGAGGTACCCAGCGCCAATCGCTGGAACCCTCCCCAAACGTGAAGACGTTGATCCAGCCTTCGATGGTCCAATCGCCCGTCATGTCCAGGGCGGCAGTATCCGGCACCATCACGAACGATGAGTCTGATTGTGAATCGTTATCGATACGCAAGCACTGGCCGAGACCTGGCACGTTGTTGGGAATGTAATACAGGCTGCCATGGCCTATGCCATTACCTGAAAGCGTGGACTCGTTGTTCAGATTGCCATTGAAGTGCATCAGGAGCACCGTAGCCGAATCGGGTTCGTACGGACCGCCAATATTAGCCTGGGCGTAGCTGGTGTTCGCACTGAACATCACTAACAACGAAAGAATAATTAGTAACCGTGTCTTCATAAACTCTTGCCTCCGTTTGTGGGTTTAAGTATTCGTTACTGCTGTCGATGAAAATCGGCCGAATCGAGCCGTTTTCTCGGCATTGTTTGTTATCTGGTTTCATCAGCTCCATTATGATACTAAATTCTTGCCAGCACCTCCTTTCTTGGATACATTGTTTTCGCAGCCATGTAGAATGCAGCTACTGTCGGAAACAAAAACACTTCGCGAATGGTAGAAAATCTGGTTTTGTTACTCGGAGTTGGAGTCATGTATCTATAGCCGTAGTTCGTTTGTTCAGCTAACATCAATCGAGCGAATCCATTCCGGGATAAATATGCCAAGTTGCCAGCCAAATGGAAAGGGAAAGGTAAGAAAATAACTCCCGGATTCTGTGTCTTGGTCATTGGTGAGCGAGATTTCATTCTTGAGTGATGAATCAAATTGAACCTTGTGTGCTGGTTTTAATATAGCAAATAGGCAGCTTTTTGTCAAGCGAAATTTTTGATTGATGAGCGATTGTGGGATGGCTTTCGGCGGGCTGGATTTTTGTGGTTTGAATGCTCATTTCCGGACGATGCGTTAAACGTTGCTTACTGCAATAATTTTGGAATCAGAATATGCCAGATCCTTGGGTTCTGAAGACTCCTGCCGTGAGGTAGATGATCGATCATGATAAGATAGGAAGTCGAAGCTATGCAATGATTGTGGCGGTTTTTCTGCCACAGGAAACGGCTGGGGCAAGATTGAGGGATGGGTGACGCGCTGCTGAAATATTTTTTCCAGAATCAAAATAATTTTTCTTGACTATTAAGAATAATTTAATTATATTTTCGACCACGATGGGATCAAAGAAGCTAAAACCAAAAGATCGGAAAAAGACAGCCGAGACTATTCCCCTGGAGCGGGAAAATTTTGTGATTTTTTTCATCGGCGTGCTGGTGCTGATTGTGGGTTATATTTTTCTCGCCCAGGGTCCAGCGACCAGTTTTTGGTCGTTGACGTTGGCGCCGATATTGCTCGTTATTGGCTATTGTATCATTATTCCGGTCGCTATCGTCTATCGCCGCCGAAAAGCTAAAGCTGCGGACAACCAGCAGCAAGCTGAGATCGCGTAATTTCAACTTGCGAAACATAGCTTGAACTGGTGGCACCAGCAGATGATTGGGAAATGATGCGATAGCGGCAATTCTCGGGCGATTAGCTCAGGTGGTTTAGAGCGCCTGCCTTACAAGCAGGAGGTCACTGGTTCAAGTCCAGTATTGCCCACCAATAAGATGGACCTTAGTTTGGGTGCTGTGATCAAAAAAATTATGACATATTTAGATAAATAACAAACCAGGGGTCGTGGTGCAGTTGGTTAGCACATCGGCCTGTCAAGCCGAAGGTCGCGGGTTCGAGCCCCGTCGGCCCCGCTAATAAAACATAAGGGCTATCACTAATTTTGATAGCCCTTTATTTTTGCCCGGTCCAATCGTTGAACGCCGCAAACTTTCTGTGAGCTGAGGGTGGCTCGCCTGTTGGCAGCGGGTATTGTGGAGTTAGTTGCAAAGTCATCACCATGATGATTGATGATGAATATCTTACGATACAAAAGGTGCAAACCGCGGAACTGAAAGTTAAGGGCTCCCGTTTTATCGGGACTGCCAGTCCAGTTGCTACTGAGGATGCGGCAACGGAGTTCATCCAGCGAGTTGCTCGCCAATATTACGCCGCAACCCATCATTGCTATGCTTATCACATTGGTGTTCCGCCCGAGGTATGTTTTCGAATGAGCGATGCCGGTGAACCTACGGGCACGGCAGGTCTGCCCATTCTAAATGTGATCAAAGGCAAAGGGCTAACCGATATTGTTGTCGTGGTATCGCGATATTTTGGGGGCACCAAACTTGGCAAAGGCGGGCTGGCACGCGCCTATGCCGACTGTACCCTATTGGTGCTCCAACAAAGCCCCATTATCAAAAAATATATGATGCAGCAACTTCAACTGACGTTTGACTATCAATTGACGAATCGAGTGATGGGCGCCATTTCGCTATTTCAGGCAACCATCAATCAATCGACTTACGGACAGGAGGCGCAACTGGTCATTGCCCTCCGAAAAAGTCAGATTGACAAACTCAAGCAGCATTTAATCGAAGTCACGGCAGGCAAAATTTCAATCCAAAGCAACGGTTAAATGGAAATTTTATTCGCCATTTTGGCACTCCTCATGTCCGGATTCTTCTCCGGTTCAGAGACGGCTTTTTTATCCGCCAGCCGCATAAGAATTGAAGTGTTGCATCGCCGTAACGTTCCAGGATCTAATTTAGTTTATCGTTTCATCAAAAAACCAGAGACCTTTCTGGTTACCGTTCTGGTAGGCAACAACCTCGTTAATGTTCTCTTCTCCTCGCTTATTGTGCTCATTCTCAGAGACTCGGTTCAAGATCTTTTTCTGGTTCTGATTTCCACGAGCATGTTGTTGGTGGTTGGAGAAGTCATTCCCAAAGCGATAGCCTGGGAATTTGCCAGCCATCTCATCTTTTGGCTGGCGCGGCCACTCCATTTTTTTAAAGGGCTATTTGCGCCAATCAGCTTTTTGTTAATGGCTATTTCAGATCTGCTGCTGCGCTACTTTCAGGTCCCTCGCGAGACCAGGCTGCCAGATATCCTCCGTCGTAGTGATATCCAGAAGTACATTCATGAGAGTGAGAAGTATGGCGTGATTGCGGCAGAGGAGCGAGAAATCATTTCCCGTATCTTTAACCTGAGAGACACGCGAGTTAAAGAGACGATGATTCCCAGAACCGAAATTATCGCCATGAGCATCGAATCTTCGATCGACGACGTAATTGCGAAGATCACTGAGTCAGCGGTCTCCCGGCTACCGATTTATGATGGCGATATTGACAATATCGTGGCCGTGGTTTATGCCAAAGACCTCTTCCTGCGCCCGCAGCAACTCCGCGAAATTACCGAAGAAATTCTGTTCGTTCCGGAAACCAAATCGGCCTTTGAGTTGCTGCGAGAATTTCAGCAGAAAAAGATGGGCATAGCCGTGGTGCTGGATGAATACGGCGGTACGGCTGGCATTGTCACCCTGGAAGACTTGATCGAGGAATTGTTTGGCGAAATCTACGATGAGTTTGATCTGGATCATGAACCGATGTACCTGCTGGAAGGCGATAAGGTTATTAAAGTGGTCGGTCAGGCTGAAGTTGATGAGCTCAACCAAAAATTTCACCTTGAAATCCCTGAGGGGAATTATACCACCTTAGGCGGTTACATTATCGATCGGCTGGGTCGCATTCCACGCGTCAATGAGACGTTTGAGACAGAGCGGTTCAAACTCATCGTCGAGAAAGCCAGTCGTCGCCGGGTGATCGCAGTAAAATTGCATATGAAATAAAGAGCCGGGCCAGTGATGCCCGGCTTTTCGCGTAATAACCTTATTCTTTGGGCAAAAATTGAATTTCCAACTGGTCACCTGCTCGGAGTGATATCGGTTTCGCAAAGCGGATGGACCATTGCTGCTGCTTTTTTTTAACATTGAATTTAACCGGCTTGCCCTGAAGCAGGATCTGCGACAATTGAACCGCATGGTTTTGCTGGAAGTTGAACTGCTGCAACGACAACCGGCCAAAATTCACCTGCAATGAAATTTGATCCGGCGTCTGTGAAAAGTGGCCCCAGCCAGTGCCAGTAGACCAGAATGATTGAAAATGAGTCTGCTGCAACGCTGGAAAAAATTGCATTGCTCCAGTTACGCCATCGTAATGATAGCCAGACAACGCCAGGAGCACAGCCCAGGAAGCCATGGCGCGAGCGTAATGATGTCCGCATTCGAATTCGTCCCAGGGATTGCGGCGATAGCCGTCATGGCGATCGCGAACTGCTTTGACAATGGTTAATCCTTCATCGAGCCAGCCGGCATAAATCAAGCTGGCCGCAACCTGATATTCGATCCCGGTCCAAACTTCATCGGAATAGACGAACGGTAGCCGTGGTCGGTGTCCATTGGGCCAGGAGCACAGCAAAAGTCCTGCCTCGTCATTGAGTGCGTAAACCCGTTGCACATTCGGATATGTCGACATGTCGGTTTGGAAATTGTGCTCGAAGATTGCTTTCAGTGCCTGCCGAACATGTTCCGGTTGCATGAGATAACCCATGCCAGTCACAAATGCCTCGTACTGACCGAGCAGTTGATCGGCAAGGCAGCCAGCGCCGTATTGATATTTGGGTGCGATATCTGTCGGGGCAACAGCGTTCTGGAGAACTTCCTGGGAAGATTGGTCAGAAAATCCAGCCTGATCCTTTTCGATGGCGGGAGTCTGTAGCCAGTCGGGAACTTTTAACCCTGGAGCTACCGCCACCTGCTGGATATAATAATTGCCGTTCCAGAGCCACTGATCATATTTCTGGCTGCCGGTGCGAAAAAGCTCCTCATATTCGCGGCTGGCTTTGTCATCACCCACTGCTCGAGCCATTTCGGCCGCTGCTTTCAAAGCAGCCAGATAGATAGAGCCGGTCATTGTATTGGGGCCATAAAATTCGATGTCGTAGGTGTTGTGTTGCTCGCCTTCCATGACACCATCTCTATTGGCATCCCACGGAATTGGCAGATTATCTTTTTGCCATTGCAAGTCGGCAGTTACATCGCCAACACCTTGCCAGGCAAACTCCAGCGCCTTCTTAATCGGTGGCCAGATTTTCTTTAGCCAGGCAGTGTCGCCGCAAAATTTCCATTCGCGATAGGCGCGCACAATGCAGCCCATCTGGCCATCGGCGCAGGGCTTGAACTGCCACCAATGATCCCCCAGAGGAATCAATGACCGAAAGACCATGTAGCCGTTACCAAACGTATTGGCAAGAAAATCGGTTTCTCGTGCCGACCGTTCCAATTCGGGATAAAGAAAAGCGACCGTCTGCGCATAGTTCCAAACATGAGTGCAATTCATTGGACAGCAGCCCCCATCATCCGAGATGCCTTCGAAACCAAAGAACTCTCCCTGATCCACTCGCATCACGGTATTGGTCTTCAAAATCGCTGCCTGTGATGAAACCGCATCCAGAACGTAGCAAGGCAGGGTGGTATTGAATAGCGTTTGATGAAAGAGTCGGGTTGTAGCATCAAGATACGGCAGATGGGCTACCACATAGCTGGCCACTGCCACCGCATCATCAAAACGCCTGGTATAATAATTTTTAAGTTTTTGTCCCGTTACTGCTGCCTCTCGATTCCAATAATTTTCCCGCTGCGGGAAATGCCATGTGAGATAGAATGGGATGGTTCTGGTTTCGCGCGGCTTGAGCTTGAGTTGAACGATAAGCGTTGCGATATCGGTCTGATGATCGGGCGAAATAGTTCTTGCCCGTCTATCGGCAAGGCGGCCGTCGGCAGAAAAATCATCCCAGAAGAGATGCGCATTATCCCACCAGCCACCCCGATACCAATTGGTCTGAATATTTATATTCGATTCCGTGGTCATGATCGCAATAGAACCAAACCGGATGTCGTCTGGCGTCAGGTAATTAGAGCTAAATTTTATGCCGCGGACAGTGCCATTATCAACGAATTCGTTGATGCCACTTTTAACCAGGGGCTCGCCAAAGTTCTTGCCATCGGTGCCGATAGGATTTTGCATGTTGAAAGCAATAGCAATATCTACCGGATCATCAAACGGATTGGTCGCGAGCCAGTTGAAGATAGCCACGGGCAAGCTGCTATTGTCCACATCCAATGGAATGGTCGGATTATAGGCCTCCAATGTTAAGGTTATTGGTAGTTCACGGTCTTCGAAATGCAGCCAGGCGAAAGGGAATTGTCCCTCGAAGGTGACTTCATCTAATCGCGGTAAGCCCGGGAGTGACTGGCGCGGCAAACCCATCCAGCCGGTGTAAGGCGGCAAGAATTTTCGCTCTAGAATTCTGGCAATCGCTGGCGAGCCGTCCCGCTGAGCCCAGATGGCAAAAAAGGCCACCTCCGGTCGCTTGCCTTTAGCGGGACGATTGAATATCTCCCAATCGCGCAACTCACCTCGGCCGCCGAGGGTGATGTTGCCAGTACCAATTCCGCCCAGCGGGAACCCGATATCTCTCAGGAACTCACCGCGATAAGATCGGGTTTTGCCAAAGTCATATAGAACGCTTTTGGTATAAGGTTCAGCGCTTTGCAGCGCCGAAGTCAGCACAAAGAAGACCAGGAGAAATAAGTAGCTTTTAAATAGCATGTCGACCTCCATGGACTAAAAATGTTGGTGGGTTGATTATAAAATTGGATATCAAAATATTGTTGGTGATGACATGCAAATGCTGTAATACCAGTTCATCTAGAAGAATTTAATACTCTCTGGCGCAAATAGCAAGCTCAATTTTCGAGATGAGCGAATATCGGAACTTTTTAGATTGCGTGAAGTTGAAATTCTGTGATGATTTTAATTTTGTTAAGTTATGCCATTTGAAAACTTAGAATTAAAGTTGAGAAAAGAACACAAAAACCAAATCCGAGCTACTCACGATCATTGATCATCTTGAACCTGATGGGAGGCACAAAAAAATGAAACGCATTGCTACGTTGGCTTTAGTTCTTGGCGTATTGATGTCGATATTCCTTAGCTGCGGTCAGAAGAAAACGAAAGAACAGTTTACTGCCGAAGCCAATCGTTATGAGCGTGATGAAAATTTCAAAGAAGCAATCAGAGTCATGGACGAAGCGGTTAATAGTTATCCAGAACAGGGTTTTGCCGATTCGCTGCTTTTTCGCATGGGACAGCTTTATTCCAATAACCTTTCGGACTTTGAAATGTCAATTGCCAGCCATAAGCGTTTGATCGAAAAATTTCCCCAGAGCACCATCAGTGCCCAATCATTATTTTTAATCGGCTACCATTATGCCAATAGCTTGCAGGATACAGCTAACGCTCGCATCTATTACGAGCGATTCTTGAAAAAATATCCTGACCATGAGTTAGCCAGCTCCGTAAAATGGGAACTTGATCATTTAGGGCAAGACATCAATGAGATTGAGTTTTTAAAATCGGAGCCGTCACAAGCATCGCCATCTCAGCCACCATCCTCAAATCCCTAACAATAGTCGCATGAGATTTTACCCGTCTCATGCATTTGGAGTTGATTTCAGTAGCCAGAAAAAACCAGATTTTTCACAATGAATAGCTTTCTATCGCATCCTGGGTCATCAGGCGCTGTTTGATTTGCCTCACCTTGCAACAAGGTGGGGTTTTGGCCGGCGGCGACAATGCTTCTGCATATCGAGCAAAAAGGCCCAGGTACGATGCTAATCGGCTGCAGAGGCACCATAATAAAATGCGCCGATTGGTTTCATCTGAGCTTATCAGGCCATGATTGAGGTTCGGCTTTTTGCCTGGGGTATAAAACTTTTCTTTAGTTATCCTGGTCTTGAAGATGAGAACATAGAGAATATGGGGCAAATTATGTCTGATCGCTGGAAACGACTCCCAATCTTTTTCCTGATGGTAAGTTTGATGCTACCGAAGGCAATATTTGCGCAGCCTGAATTGGACAGCCGCATTAAGGTAGCTGCGACCATCGATCGCAAGGAAGTGCCGCTCAATCGAACCGTTCTTTTGACTGTTTCCTTGGAGTGGACTGGCGATCTTAAGCGTTATCAGATTGGCGAATTGGAAAATCCCATTCTGGAAAACCTGGAGATCGTGACCACTTCTGCCGCTGATCGGCGATTGAGCGAAGCCGGGATTGCGAAGGCAGCTAAAATTTACGAGTTTATTTTGAAGCCAAAAGCCATCGGCATGGGCTATATCGAGCCGGTAATTGTCAAATATGTGGATAATGAGACCGGAGATGCGCATTCGCTGATTACAGGGCGCCTCTCAGTGAAGGTGATTGATCCTGTAGCCGAGCCGGGCTCACGTTCGACGCTGGTAAGATATTTGCTGTTACTGCTATTGCTTTTGGTGGTCGGTGCTGGTCTTTTGTACTTCTGGTGGCGTCGGCGCGCCGCTCGCATTCAGGCAGCAGCAGAGGCGGTAAAAATTGTGCCGCTGGAGGAGGAATATCTTGCTAAACTGCGGACCACGATCAATTTGAAAGCGTCGGAAGATCAGCTTAGAGAAGGTTTTTGGTTGCTATCGCGGCTGGTGCGGGAGTATCTGTCGAAAAAGTACCAAATACCAGCGCTAGAATCGACGTCTGAAAAAATTGTCGCCGATCTGACTGCACTGGCAGTGGATGAGAAGCTGGTGAGCCAGACTCAAGAAATATTAAATGTCAGCGATGTGGCGAAATTTGCGGGCACGGTTGGTAATCGCAGCGAACTGGAACGAATTTATACGCTAGTAGAAATGATGTGGGAACGGAATTTGCGAGCGCCAACGGCGGGCGATGCGACGACTACTAACTGAAGATTATCGAGGATAGATTTTGAATGAGGAGGAGTAATGAACGTAGATATTCAAGCGCTAAATGAAAAGATAAAAAAAGAGAGCGCCTTTGTCGACAAAATCACGATGGAAGTGGGTCGGGTGATTGTCGGACAAAAATATATGGTGGAGCGGCTGTTGATCGGCTTGCTTTGCAATGGCCACATTCATCTGGAAGGAGTGCCTGGTTTGGCCAAGACCCTGGCGGTGAAAACATTATCGAGCACGATTCAGACCAAATTTCAGCGGATTCAATTTACACCGGATCTATTGCCTGCTGATCTGATCGGTACGCTCATTTACGATCAGAAGAATGGCAAATTCATGACCAAAAAGGGGCCGATCTTCGCCAATCTGATTCTGGCCGATGAAATCAACCGCTCGCCGGCCAAGGTACAATCGGCCTTGCTGGAGGAGATGCAGGAGCGCCAGGTAACAATCGGCGAGAATACATATCCGCTGGATGATCCCTTCATGGTGCTGGCCACTCAGAACCCGATCGAGCAGGAGGGAACCTATCCATTGCCCGAAGCGC
>JAPDQM010000009.1:0-67297 GCA_034505795.1 Candidatus Zhuqueibacterota bacterium | reverse complement strand
ATTACTGATCCTCAGCCAAAATGCAGATATAAATATAGTATAGTTATGACAGAATGTCAAGCACAAATTTGAGCAATCGCTGCCTGATACCCAAGTTGGTTAATCCATCGGCTATTTTTCTGCATCAGGCTGTCCGTCCGCATTCTGAATCAAGGGGTGGTTGGCGAATTGAAAAAAGATGTTTGGACGCAGACTATCCCGGCCGTCCATGAATCGATTCGGACAATTGTTTGATTTCAGCCATCAATTGATCGATTTCATCTTTAGTATTATAAAAATGGGGGGAAATGCGAATACCGGCCTGGGGCCGCCAATCGATCAGAAAATCACGGCGTAGTAGCTCGCGGGTGATTTGTTGGCTATCGGGCAGTTGAACCACCACTGTTCCCCCCCTTTGCTCCGGCGGCAACGGACTATTGATGCCAAAGCCATATTCCTGCGCCCGCTGGACGATGCGTTCCGTCAATTGCAGCGATCGCTGCCGAATCTTTTCTACGCCGACATCGCGAATGATCTCATAGCCTGCTTTGACCGCATAAAGGCCAGGGATATTAGGTGTCCCATTCATGAATTTGAATGCGATATTATCGGTGAAGCGCATCGTCGGCTCAAAGGCAAACGGCGCCTGATGTGCCATCCAGCCGGTCAACCGGGGCTGCAATTTTTTCCCCAGATCCGGACGAACATAGAGGTAGGCCGCACCGGGGCCGCCGCACAGCCATTTGATCGAACCGCCTACCACAAAATCAACATCCCATCGCTGAACATCGATCGGCACGACGCCCGCCGATTGATAGGTATCGAGCACCACCAGTGCATCGCAGGCATGGGCTTTTTCGATGATGGCCTGAACATCCTGAATATAGGCGCTTTTGAACAGCACATGGGAAATGGGCACCAGCAATGTGTCGTCATCGATGGCCGCGACCATCTTTTCAGTGGGTATGGTGATCCCATCATCGGAGGTCACCACTTCAATTCGCGCGCCATCGGGAATTCGCGCCTGATACAGGTAGCGAACCGATGGAAAGTTCATTTCGCAGTAAACGATTTTCTTTTTCGTTCCCGAAAAATCGAAGCAGGAGAGAACGATAGCTTCCGCAATCGTGACATTCTGATGCATGGAAATGGTATTGTTGGGCGCATGCAAAATATCGGCCAGGATATTGCCAATCTCATTGCTGAATTCCCACCAGCCCTCTTCCCAGGCGCGAATGCCGCGGCTGGACCAAATGTCGGCATATCGCTGGAGGTTGTCATAAACCCGGCGTGGCATGGCGCCTAAAGAGTTATTGATGAGATAGACCGTTTGGTCTAAAATGGGGAATTCCCTCCGCCAATGGAGCAAGTCGTCCATAGCACCTTTCCTCATTAGATTAAAGCAAAACGTTGTTCGATTGGTAAATGAGCAAATTTGTACCTGTTGCATGGTCTGGCAGAAAAATAACAATCGGCTATTTCCCAGGAATGAAATTGATCTCCACTTTCAGCGCCACCGGCAATCCCTGATCCGGCGCGGTCATAAAATTGCGCACCATAGCCGGGATGACCATGCTTTTGTTGCCTGAAAGCGATTTGGATTTGCTTCTAATGGCCAGAGCCACAATGCGATTGCCGGGGATTGAAACCGATGCTGGAATTGAGATCTCCTCGCTGGTTAGCGAAAATTCTAATTCGATCGGAAGATCGGATCGATTGCGCACCTGGATCAAGGCGCGGCCAGTTCCCACGATGGTCACCGTAGGATTCAACATGTCGAGGGCCTGCTCGAAAATTGGCTGCAAATACAGGGCGTCACCAATGAGCAGATTTTGGTGATAGACCGCGGTACGATGGGCCCGTAGCGCCTCCTGGATGGCTGCAGCGGATTTTCCCTTAGCGAACACCAGGGTTAGCGGCCGATGCTGGCCCCGAGTCTGATCGTAGGTGCTATAAATTGGATCGTGGACATCGGAATTGCCCAGGATCGTAAGCTTCTTTTCCAGCGCCCATTGCAGTGCCAGGGGATAGAAGCTGTATTCATTGACGATTTCGAGTCCCTGGAATAGCCCCTGTTGCAGCAGTTCGGTGTGCTCGTTGTACCAGATCGGGATTTCATTGGGCTGTCGCCAGCCGGGATGATTCCAGAACACAAATGCACCCTGAGCATTGGCTGCGCGGAGAGCAACCCGCCAGTCTTTGGTGTCCAGCGGATTGATGTCCTGCAGGAAAAGCGCATTGAAGTGGCCGGGCGGCATTTCCCGTGTAATTTCGGCGCCTTTGATGAGGATAATGCCCAATTCCTCGGCCCGGGCGCTGGCAATCTCGAACGGGCGGTTGTGGTTTTTGGGCAAATCGGCCTGGTGCACCTGATATTCGATGTGATCGGTAAGGGCTATTGCATCCAGACCTTGCTGCCAGGCTTCTTCGATCCGAACCGTTGGCCAGACTTCGCCATCGGAGAAAACCGTATGGCTGTGGAAATCGCACTTAAGTGTGCGATAACCGGGAATGTCCGGGATATTGATTTCAGTGCGGGAGTTGATCTGGCCAAAATTATTCGTAAGAGAAATAACAAATAAAAAAATAAGAGTACCTAGCACCCGTGAAAACGCCTTGTTTGAAAATGTGATCTTCAATTCCTGTCTCCTATCATTAATAATTAGATTTGATTTATATCTCCCTTCTAAAAATCATTTGACCTTCCGCGAGTAAGCGGACCAATTTCGGCTAATTCATTTTTTCCGCCAGCCGGAGGATAGCGGAATTAGCGGTTCTTAGAGGGCACTCATTTATTTTTGAGTTATTTCAATAGCAATATTTTTTTTGTATAGGTCGTCCCATCAAAAGTCACTTTGATCACGAAAACGCCGCTGGTGGCGTTCGTGGCTTCCCAATGAAATTGATAACTGCCTGCCTTGATCAATGGTTGATCGATCAGTTGCTCGACTTCCTGACCCAGAAGATTATAAATCTTAATCATCAATTTCCCCGGGCGATCGAGAAAAAACGAAATTGTAGTTTCTGAATTGAATGGATTCGGGAAACTCTTAATCGAAAACCTCGCGGGACGATTTTGATATGTGTTTTCATTTTGACAATCCGCACACGTTAAAAGATCAAATTGATAACATCCATGATCGGTTGCTAAATAGATTATGTTTGGATTGAGGTTTGAAAAGTCCAAATGATACGTATTAAACGTGGGCAACCCTTCGTTAAGGACTCTCCACGAGACTCCTCTATCCTTGCTGTATAAAACACCTGTTCCCGGATAAACGAAAAAAATTCTCTGCCCATCGGGCGAGAGTGTCAATTGACCAAGTTGTTCATAGACTGCCCAGTCATACCAAAAATAGTTATAATTAAAATTTCCCAAATCGTTCTCGAACCAAGTTTCACCAAGATCGTCAGATCGAAAAAAGATGGCATCGCGAGAATTCATCACAAAAATGGTGTCGCCAAGAACGCACCAAAATGAAGCAATTGACTGTCGGGGCAAGCTGATGGTTCGTACCGGATTTTGCCAGGTCGAATCGATAACCATCAATGCCGGCGTAGCTGTCGAGCTGCCTTGCTTTGACAGCCATAATCTTTTATTAGTTGAATCAAAAATTGCCTTTTGAGAACGATTTCCTGATCCAGAAAACCAAATCCGCTCCGCCCATGAAGTACCTCTATCATAAGATTCGGCACAGACTACCCCTGCACGATGATCCTTGCTATGGTCATCAAAATGTACCATAATATGCTTTGGATCAAGCGGATCAATAGCCATATCGATGAATCGGCCATACCAACCATAATAGTAAGCGGGAAAATGATAGGGCTCTGGCTCGAACCATAAATTGCCGGAATCTCTGCTTCGAAAAAACTTGAAACCTCCGGCATAGAGATATTGAGGATTATATCGTGCTTTTTGGAGAAGTCCTGGCAGAACATAGGGAACGATCGTTTCACATTCCCATGAGATGCCGCAATCTTCACTGGACCAGATGCCTCCCTTATTAACGGCCAGAATAATACGTTCTGAATGCTCATTTATCGGCAATGATTGCACCGCTACGGCGTTAATACGATGAATCCCTTTGCTGCTATTCTTCCATGTTGCTCCAAAATTGGTTGTTTTATAAATTCCGCTTTCGGTTGCAACAATTATTTCTCCCCGATCCCAGGTCGTAGCATCGATGGCAACAATGTCACCACCAAATTGACCGAGTTGTTTTGCGCTATCGACAGCGGTGTTGTATAATATTAATTTTGAGTTTGTGTTATAAGTCACTCCTTCAGATTCGCCGATAAACAAATATGCTCCTTTTTGAGCCAGAGCAGTTGCCGAATTTATTTTTGGCAACCGTTTCCAGCTTTGCCAGTTATCGTTGCTTTGAAAAATTCCCCCATAAAATGCACTTATAGGGTGAAAGTCATAATATTCAGCAAAAGCATAGCACGTAGCAGCCGCCTCTGTGGCAACCAGAAAAGCGCGACTCCATTCATATAACAGGGGATCTAAATCATTGACATGTTGCCATTCGGTCCAATTCTTATCACGGGTTTTAAAAATTCGCAAACCCTCAATTCGGAATATCTCGCTATCGGCAGTAACAATCATATTGCCACGTTTTTCGTGAGCAAATAAATAGTCTGGGTGAATGATACTGCTGTCCACAGTTCCTTCCCAAAATCTCCAATTTGCTCCATAATCAAAACTAATTAGCCAGGAACTATTGCTGCGATGTTGTACCACACCACCCGAATATTGCATTCTGGCAGTATCTGCAGCAACGGCGCGATCAGACAGGGCGATCACTTGCCACGTTGGTGCTTTGAAAAGTTGTTCCCAGGTCGAACCAGAATTCCGACTCACGAATAATCCATGGTTGGTAGCGAAATAAACCGTACCATCGGACGATATTGATAAATCATAAACGGGATTATACTCCCCGATCGCTGCAATTAACTGCCAATTATCACCGCGATCATCGCTATAAAAAGCGCCCCCTTGCAAAATCCCACAATACATTCTTTGAGGATTTTGTGGTAAACTTTTCATACAGGTTACCCAACCGCCGCATGGGCCAATTTCTGTCCATTTGCTAAACAAATCGGCTACTTGCAGCAAAACAGCCATTCTGATTAAGCAAACTGATAATGCGGGTCTCCTCTTCATAATAGCTCCTTTCTAATATTGCTAGACCGCGAAATGAATCAAGGCAGAATGAAACCTATTTTGACTGTTTTGATATCTTTATTCAAATTTTCTCGCCGCCAGCACCAGTGCGGCTTCAATGCCCGGCTCTGAGGACGCGTGGCCCGCCTCCTCAATGATCCATAATTTTGACCCGGGCCATTTTTGGTGCAATCGGAAGGCGGTGATCGGCGGACAGATGATGTCGTAGCGCCCATTGATGATAATCGCCGGAATCTCTTTCAATTTTTCGGCCTGCGCCAGCAGTTGCCCTTCTTCCAGAAAACAGCCATGGGCCATGTAGTGATTTTCGATCAACGAGAAAGCAAAAAATGGCCACTGAGTTAGCATTTGATCCAAACGCTGGTCGGGCAGGTTCAAAAATGCGATCTTGGCCTCGTAGCGAGCCCAGGCCCGGGCTGCCTCCTGCCTGACTACCGAATCCTGGCTTTGCATTTTGGCCAGCAATTGCACCGGATAATTTTTCTGTTCGGGATGATCGATCTGCTGAGCCAGATGCTCGAAATTCTCCGGAAAATAGGACGCAGTGCCGCCGTGGTAAAAATGATCGATCTCCTGTTTGGTGGCGGTGAAAACACCGCGCAAAATCATCCCGCTGACATGTTGAGGAAACGCTTCGGCATAAGCCAATGCCAGGGTAGTGCCCCAAGAGCCGCCGAAAAGAATAACCTTATCCACTTTCAGAAATTGCCGCAACGCTTCGATATCTGCCACCAGATGCGCCGTGGTGTTCTCCCGCAAATCGGCATAAGGACGGCTTTGTCCCGCGCCGCGCTGATCGTGCAGAATGATCAAATATTTTTGGGGATCGAAGTAACGAAAATCGTGGGATGAGCAGCCGGCGCCGGGACCGCCATGAATCACCATCACCGGTTTGCCATGGGGATTGCCACCCAATTGATAAAAAATTTCATGAATCGCGGATACTTTTAAATATCCGGTTTGGTAGGCCACCATCGGCGGATAGAGTACGTCGGCTTCTTCTTTGGTAAAAGCCAGACCGCAAAAGAGAATTCCTGGAATAATGATCATCAAAGACCGGTAGACCATTTTCTTGACCATGTTTCCCTCCCTCGTGCTTTATATTTAAATTGCCAGTCTCTCAGGAAACCGAAACGTCCGCTGCCCGGCCAAAATAGCGCCCCAGTTCCAATCGTAGGCTTTGGCAATTTCCGTATGTGCTGCAAAACCGCATTGCTGGCAGGAAATTTCGGCACGGCCTTTCAAGTAACAGCCGATATTCATGGTGCCATCCGGTTCGGCATTGGCAATCAACCAGTCGTGGCATTTCCAGGTATTTTTCTTCAAACCCTGGAGGGTAGCGATGGAATTCAGAATGGGCCAGCCTTGCCGTTTCATTTCTATTAGCTGATCGAGCACTGCAATGCGATTCGATTCGGAAAGCCAGAGGTTATCGGAATTGGGGAATGGATAATAGAACTGGATGGTGATCCCTCGCACCCTGGCAGCCAAGAATTTGATCAGCGGCACGATTTCGCTATAATTTAGGCGATTGATCGTGATGTGCGCCAGGATGTGTTGATGGGAAGATGCAGAGATATTGGCCATAATTTTTGCAAAGCATTGGCCACGATTTTTCTCGTGCGTGGTGTCCAGGCCATCGATGCTAACCCAGACCACGTCAGCAGCGGTTTCGATGGGAAGCGTGCCATTGGTGGTAATGCCCACCCGAAAGAATCTTTTCTTTGCGAATTGCACCAGGTCTTCTAAGCCATAATTCCCATCACGCCAGAGGAACGGTTCGCCTCCCTCAAAAATCAATAATCGCACCCCGCGGTGAAAGAACTCGTCCATAATTTCCCTGGCGCGATCATAGGAAATACTCACCGGCGCCATTTTCCAGAATGGACACGATCGACATTTCAAGGAACAGCGATAGGTGATTTTAAAGCTGGCCAGCAAGGGCCGCCGGATCTGAAACAGTCGGCTTTGGATATTGTGTTGCAAGAAATAGAAGTAATGCGAGCGCCACATGGGAGTCAACCAGTTACTGCTAGATGAATTTTAACCCAATTATAATCAGCTCTAATCAAAAAAGCAACAGATTTTTTACCCGACCTCCCGAACCCATGGCGCGCTACTCGATCTACGTTCACTATTTACATCAAATCCTCTGCTTTGTTTTGGATGATCTTCCAGGCCGTTGCTATGTCCTCCCAGGTGGTTTTGATATTTCCGATAGCCAGGCGAATGCCAAATCTGCCATGTAGCTTTGTGTGGGAGAGAAAGACCTGGCCGGTGGCATTGATGGTTTCCAATAGTTTTTCGTTGAGAACGTTGATTTCGCCGATAGCTTTCTCTTTACCCGCCGGTGCCCATTGGAACACCACAGTGCTGAACGGAACTGGCGCCAGCAGTCGAAAATTTGGATGCGATTGAATCAGTTGTGCGAGTCGCTGGGCGAAGGAAATATGCTCGCGAATGATGGATTCGATTTTGCGCCGGCCAAGGGCACGAATGATCAGCCATAGTTTCAGCGCGCGAAAGCGACGGCCCAGCGCCACTCCAAAGTCCATATAATTGGTGACCGTGTCAGCTTCTTTGGTGCGCAAATATTCTGGCGTCAAACTGAAGGCGCGTTTTAGCACGTCCGGCCTACGGCAGAAAAGCACACTGCAATCGATGGGTGTAAACAACCACTTGTGCGGATTGACGATGATGGAATCTGCCAATTCCCAGCCATGAAACAACGGCTGCATTTCGGGCAAAATGGCTGCTGCGCCGCCATAGGCAGCATCGACATGCAGCCAGAGCCCATGTTGTCGACAAATATCAGCAATGGGCGCTACTGGATCGATGCTGGTGGTCGAAGTCGTACCGACAGTGGCGATGACGGCCAGCGGCTTGATGCCCTCGGCCAGATCCTCATGAATGGCCTGCTGGAGCGCAGCCACATCCATTCGGAAGGCTTCATCGGTTGCAATTTTGCGCAATCCCTGTTGCCCCAATCCCAGGACGATCGCTGCTTTTTCGATGGAGGAGTGAGCTTCCGTTGAGGTGTACATTCGCAAGGGCGGCAGGTTGCGGCGGCCGCATAATCCTTTTTCTCTGATTTGCAAATCAGCAGCTTCCCTCGCGGCAGCCATGGCGCAAAGGCTACCGACCGAGGCAGTATCATTGATGACGCCGGTAAAGCCTGCTGGCAAACCCACCATCTGGCGCAACCAGTCCAATACCACCTCTTCCAGTTCGGTAGCGGCCGGCGATGTCTTCCAGAGCATGGCATTGACATTCAGCGCGCTGGCGAGCAATTCGCCAATGATGCCAGGATACGAGCCGGTGATGGAAAAATAGGCAAAAAAGCGAGGATGATTCCAATGGGTAATGCCCGGCAGAATGATGTTCTGAAAATCATCGACAATCTGTCCAAAATCATCTGGGTCGAGGGGCGGGGAGGAGGACAATTTATCTTTCACATCGCCCGGGTGGAGCAGCGAAAGCACTGGATAGTTGTCCATATTTTCGAGATAATTGGCAATCCAGCTTATGGCATCGTGGCCATATTTTTGGAAAAGTTCAACAGGAAGATCATGCTGTTGAGGGAATGGATGATCAGAAGTAACAGCAGTAGACATGAGTGATGTCCCTTTCGAACAATTTTCACCTGGTTTAATTTTAAAGTATTCCTTTGCCATCGGGACAAAAAGGAACTCAGTGCGGAAACAACAAAGAAAATTCAGGAAGAAAAAAATGAGTCTTGAAATTCATTTTTTTACATTTCCATCATCTGAGTCTTCGTGCCCAATAGTTGAATAAGTCAGTCCAATCGATTTAATTGCTCAAAAATAGGTCTGGTGCTAATCTAACTTCTAACGCCGGGGAAAGTTCATCTTGATCTCAGGGCAATTTTTAGCTTGTGATGGAACTTAAGTTCGGCTAATTCTTATAACACTAAGCAAAAATCTTTTCTGAATATTAAAATTTTTTTTATTGATTTTTACTTGTTAAAATCGTATATTTAACGACTTAAAAATTAAGCCACAAAGATGTCAATTATAGATAATATAATTAACATCAAAGATCGAATTCATAGAACTTGTGAACGTGTCGGTCGCAGACCGGAGGATATTATCCTGGTCGCAGTGACCAAGACCGTTCCCGTTGCCGATATTCAACTGGCGATCAAGCATGGTATCCAGCATATCGGGGAAAACCGGGTGCAGGAGGCCAGTGACAAATTCAATCGCCTGGGGCAATGCGCGACATGGCATTTGATTGGTCATCTGCAAACCAACAAAGTCAAAAAGGCGCTGGCGATTTTCGATTTGATTCATTCGGTTGATAGCCTTCATCTGGCGCAGGAACTGAGTCGCTTGGCTCAACATCGCTCGCGTCCGCTGGATTGTCTGATCGAAGTTCATACGTCACACGAGGCGACCAAATACGGGGTTGCCCCCGAGGAAACATTGCATTTGATCAAAGAGATGGCGAAGTTGCCGGCGATTCGCGTACAGGGATTGATGACCATAGGACCATTTGTGCCGGATCTGGAGCAGGTGCGCCCCAGTTTCAGGCTGTTACGAGAATTGAAAGACTTTATCCAGCAGCAGGGCGTCGACGGCGTTGAAATGAAATATCTCTCGATGGGTATGACCAACGATTTCGAAATTGCAATCGAAGAAGGCGCTAATATGCTGCGCATTGGACGAGCGATATTTGGCGAGCGAAATTAATGTAATCGGATGAGCAGATTGTTTGGAGTTGGATTTAGGGAATCGCGAAAAAGTTGCACTCGCCACAATAGTGTTGGAGGGATGGGAATTGATCTTCCTTTCCACTTCATTAGGCATTTCAAGCTACCGCCGACACTCGGATGCTGTTTCCTTCGCTTGAGATGATCAGGTCAGTGGACAATCCAAAATTTAAGAGGAACTGTCAATGGGCGCATTGATTCATTTTGTTGCGGATGCCTATATTTTTATAATTATCATTCGAGTAATTTTATCCTGGATCGATCATAATCCATCCAATCCATTGATCCAACTGGTGTATCAAATCACTGAACCGCCTTTGAATTGGATTCGATCTATGGTGCCGTCGTTGGGCGGATTGGATATTTCGCCGATGATCCTGATTTTAGTCATTTATGTGCTGGAATCGATTTTGACCAGAATATTCTAAATCCATGATGGGGTGAGACGGATTAACTATTCTTGAAATGCTGGCAGCTCAAGCTATCATGCGATAGAGAGGCCCATTCATCAGTGGATAGCAAAGCTTGCTGCGACTAAATTTAATATCTAGCGACCAATTGTGGCGGTGAAATAGCCGACGCCGCGTCATCATATCCTGTTGATAAGAACCGGGAGGAGGTCAGATTGAAGATAACGCCATTAGATATCAAAAAGCAGGTGTTTAAAAAGGTCCTTCGGGGCTATGATCCGATCGAAATCGAAACCTTCCTGGAGATGGTAGCGGAGGAGTTTGAGGGATTGATCAAAGAGAAAAATGAGCTGTACGATGAGGTTCTGAAGCTCAAAACGCAGTTGCGGGACTATCAGGAAGTGGAGAAGACCTTCAAGGAATCCCTCATGAATGCGCAGCAAACGATCAATCAATCGCGCGAAAATTCCAGGCGAGAGGCCGATCTGATCATTAAAGAGGCTGAGGTGCGCGCCGAGAAGATCATCGAAAATGCCAAAATGCAACTCATTGAGATGAAGAACGAGCTAATGGTTGTCAAGGCGCAGAAGGACTCTTTTGCCAAACGATTGCGGCATTTGCTACAATCGCAACTGGAACTGTTGGGTGTGCTGGAGATGGATGATCTCGGCTATGGTGAACGCGGTTCGGGCCGTACGGGGGACGCCAAAAAACCAGCCGGCGATCAAACGACTGCTGCTGGCAATGCCGATAGCCGCCCCCAGCCGGGGAAAACCGAGGAAGAGAATCCAAAGCGAAATATCAAAATTTCGGATCAATTTCTCTTTTAAGGTTGGCCCCTTAAGCCAGTTGGGCGTAGTGTCATGATCGCTGACTGCTTGCGGTCGTGGCCGGTGAGAATGTGAAAGCGGACACAGTTACAGTTAAGCCTGGATCATGAAATATTCTGAAGGCTTCTGGGAAGTGAAACGCGCAGCAATTGATAAATCAACTTGGGTGAATTTCGACAAAAACAGAATTCTGGAGAACTGCTATGCATGAACGACATCTAATTCTGTATCTGGTCATTGGCATTATGGTGGGGTTAACCGCCTGTGCCAAGCGCATTCCGTTGAGCTACGATCAGGTTCAGCCGAATGCCATGGTGAAGATTGTAACTAGCAACGGGCAGACTTATCGCGGATTGGTTCACGAAAAACATTATGATTACCTTTCGCTCAAATTGCAGCCTAATGAGCCGTTGGTGAGCAAGATCAATCGTGACGACATTGAGACTATTGCCGCCAAACCGTTTGTCACCGATGCCTCTGGGGGGATTATATCCGACTGGGAGATCGCTCGGCGTCAGCGCAGCAAGAATTTTTATATTTATACCGCTGGCGGCGCAGCGCTTAGTTTTGGCACCAGCTTTTTCATTGGTTCATTGATCAATCGCAGCATGGATGATCCAAAGCAGGGTGAAAAGGCGATGTGGGTAACCACTGGCATTGGATCGGCCGTAGGCACCTACCTATTTTCAAGGGCGGGCCGGCAGCGGGACCGCTCGATTGCCATCGAAGAAATAAGGGATCAGAGGATACAGATGGCTAAAGAGCGGCTGGAGACGGAACAATCGAAACGCAAACAAGTGCGTACCGAATTGGAAAAGGAAAAGCAGGAGCGTGCCCGCCAGGAAGCGGAAATTGAACGACTGAAAGAGCAGATTAAAAAAAGCAAAAAACAGCCGAATAATTAGCTATTGATGGGGTATAGCAGTGTCTGAGTTACGGAAAAAGATTGAAGAGACCGTTGCGTTTCTAAGGACCAAAACCGATGCCCGGCCGAGCATTGGCATTATTTTAGGCACTGGTTTGGGCGCACTGGTGGATGATATTGAAAATAGCCTGGTTATTTCGTATAGTGAAATTCCGCATTTCCCGTTATCGACAGTGGAATTTCATGCTGGCAAGCTGATCTTTGGGTCGCTGGCCGGAAAACCGATCGTGGCCATGCAGGGCAGGTTTCACTATTACGAAGGCTATTCGATGCAGCAGATCACTTTTCCGGTGCGAGTGATGAAATTTTTGGGTGTTCACACACTCATCGTATCCAATGCCTGTGGCGGGATTAATGCGGATATGAAACCTGGTGATCTGATGATTATTGCCGATCATATCAATCTGCTCGGTGATAATCCATTGATCGGCGAAAATGATGATACCCTGGGGCCGCGTTTTCCGGACATGTCGGAGCCCTATTCCCGCGAGCTGATTCGCCTGGCGGAACAGATTGCGGCGGAAGAGAATATACCGCTCAAAAAGGGAGTCTATGCCGCGATGACCGGTCCCAATCTTGAAACGGCCGCTGAATATCGGTTTTTACGCACGATAGGCGCCGATGTGGTGGGCATGTCGACGATACCAGAAGATATTGTGGCCGTTCATAGTGGCATGCGGGTGTTCGGTCTCTCCGTGATCACGGATGCCTGTGTACCCGAAGAGTTAAAGCCAGCAAATATTCCAGAAATCATTCGAACCGCCAAGATGGCCGAACCAAAACTGAAACGGCTTATCAAGAAACTGGTCGAAAAAATCTAAGTCCAAATTGCTGGTAGCATCAGGTTAGGCGTCGATTCGTTGGGTCCACTTTTAAAAAAAGCGACAGCCAGTTAGTAACGAGTTGATTTTGAGCCATGGATTCTTTGTCAGGAAGCGATTGGCAACGCATGGTTAATTCACATGAAAATTGATTCCTGGAATGCGTTCATGGCTGTTTTCAGTCTGGTGTCGATTACAAAATGGAGATTGCATCTTTCAGGAGAAATAGGTACCAATGTTTAAGGTGTTTGACGATCAATTCGCGCAACAACAGGTCGAGCAAGAAATTCTGAAGTTTTGGGAAGCTAATCGAATTTTTGAAAAAAGTATCGAGAGCCGAGATCCGGCCAAAAATTATGTCTTTTATGAAGGCCCGCCGACAGCCAATGGCGCCCCAGGCATTCACCATGTGATCAGTCGCACCATTAAAGATTTTGTCTGCCGCTATCAAACCATGCGCGGCTATCGGGTCCATCGAAAAGCTGGATGGGATACCCATGGTTTGCCCGTAGAAATCGAAGTTGAGAAATCCCTGGGCATTGAGGGCAAGGAACAGGTGTTGGCGTACGGCGTCGACAAATTTAATCAGAAATGCAAAGAGAGCGTTTTCAAATATAAAAAAGAATGGGATGATCTCACTCGAAAGATCGGATTTTGGGTTGATCTGGAGCATCCGTACATTACCTATGAAAATAGTTACATCGAAACCGTCTGGTGGATTCTGAAAGAGTTCTGGCAGCAGAATTTGATCTATCAAGGGTACAAAATTTTGCCGTATTGCCCCCGGTGCGAGACGCCGCTGTCCAGTCATGAAGTGGCTCAGGGCTACAAAGATGTTGATGATCCATCGGTCTATGTTAAAATGCCCCTGGCCAATGAAGCGAACACCTACTTTTTAGTCTGGACCACGACGCCGTGGACGCTCATTTCTAACGTCGCGTTGGCCTTGAATGCGGGAATGACTTATGCCAAAATCAGCTATCGAGGGCAACAACTTATTCTGTCCAGCGATCGGCTGTCGGTAATCGATGGTCAATTTGAAATTGTTGAGCAATACAACGGCAGTGAATTGGCTGGGAAAGAATATATTCCGCTGTTCTCTTTTATCAAGCCGACCAAGCGCGCTTACTATACCATACTGGGCGATTTTGTCACGGCAGAGGAAGGCACTGGCATTGTGCATATCGCACCCGCGTTCGGTGAAGACGATTATCAGGTGGGGTTAAAGTATGACCTGCCCGTCATCCATCCGGTTGACAAAAGCGGCAAGTTTGTGGCGGATGTTACTCAGTTTGCTGGCAAATTTGTCAAAGATGCGGATCCTGAAATTACAGCCGACTTGAAGCAGCGAGGACTTCTGTACAAAACCGAAAAGATCACGCACTCCTATCCCCATTGCTGGCGCTGTGATTCGCCGCTGCTCTATTACGCTCGAAATTCCTGGTACATTCGTACCACAGCGTTCAAAGATCAATTGATTGCTGCCAATCAGCAGATCGATTGGCATCCAAAAGAGGTGGGACTGGGGCGCTTCGGTGAGTGGCTGGAAAACAATGTGGATTGGTCGCTGTCACGCGATCGCTTCTGGGGAACACCATTGAATGTGTGGGTGTGTGATCAATGCGGGGAGATGGATTGCATTGGCAGCATCGCCGAGTTGCAGCAAAAATCGGGACTGAAAAAAGAAATTGATCTGCACAAGCCATATATCGATGAGGTCACTTATCCTTGCGTCAAATGTGGTGGGACAATGCGTCGTGTGCCCGAAGTGATCGATTGCTGGTTCGATTCTGGTGCCATGCCCTATGCTCAATGGCATTATCCGTTCGAGCACAAGGACGATTTTCACACGCTATTTCCGGCCGAATTTATCGCCGAGGGCGTCGATCAAACCCGCGGTTGGTTCTATTCATTGCTGGTTCTGGGGGTCTTTTTGTTCAAGCAATCAAGCTACAAGACCTGCCTCTCCATCGAACTTATTCTCGACAAGGAGGGACAGAAGATGTCCAAGTCCCGCGGGAACACGGTCAATCCATTCGAGATCATTCGGAAACACGGAGCCGATCCGCTGCGCTGGTATCTATTGACTGTCAGCCCGCCGTGGGTGCCCACTCGATTCGACGAAGATGGGGTAATTGAGGTCAAACGAAAGTTCTTTGGAACGTTGACCAATGTTTATTCGTTCTTTGCCCTTTATGCGAATATTGATAAATTTACGGGCCGGGAGCCGCTGGTAGCAATCGAAGATCGGCCGCTGATTGACCGCTGGATCATGTCGCGACTGAATGATCTGATTGCGCAGGTCACGGATAATCTCGCGCGGTTTGAAATCACAAAAGCGGCCCGGCTAATTTCTGATTTTGTTATCGATGACCTGTCAAACTGGTATGTGCGTCGGAATCGGCGGCGATTCTGGAAGCCGTCGGAAGCCAATGCGGATGGCCATCTGGGACGTGACAAATTATCAGCCTATCAAACCCTATATCATGTGCTGCTGACGCTGGCGAAACTCACCGCGCCGTTTATTCCATTCCTGAGCGAGAAATTGTATCAGAATTTGATCGTGGATCAGCCAGACGCAGTTGAAAGCGTACACCTGGCAGAATATCCTTCTCCAGAACAGGCCGCGTATCGGTATCGTGAGACGGCACTGGAAGAAAGAATGGACATGGTACTACGGATCGTAAAAATTGGTCGTTCGCTGCGCAATGAACATTCCATCAAAGTCAGGCAGCCGTTGCCCCAAGTGCTAATCTATGACCCGAAGGGCAAGATTCAATTGCGGATTGCCGGGATGGAGCAGTTGATCAAAGATGAGTTGAACGTGAAGTCGGTCCGTTTTTCCAATCAACAGTCAGATCTGTTTATCAAGAAGGCAGAACCATTATTTAAAAATTTAGGCCCAAAATTTGGCCGCCTGGTCAATAAAGTCTCGGAGCGGATTCGTTCGCTCAATGAAGCAGAGATTGAGCAAATTGAAAAACAGGGTTCGCTCAGTTTTGTGATCGAGGGCAAAGAATTTTCGGTGACCAGTGACGATATTACCATCCGAACTGAAAACCGACCCAGTTTTGTAGTCGAAACTGAGGATGAGCTTTCCGTGGCTCTTGACCTGACGCTGTCTGATGCTTTGATTTATGAAGGATTGGCAAGAGACCTGGTGAATCGCATCCAAAATATGAGAAAAGATGCTGACCTGAAGGTAGTGGATCGGATTCTGGTGTCCTACGATGGTTCCGATCTGCTAAAAAAAGCCATTGCTGCCGAAGCTGATTATATCAAAAACGAAGTACTGGCTGAAAAACTCATCGATACATTGTCAGCGAATGACTACCAGAAGACTCTGGATATCAATGGTGAAAAAATCACTGTCGGCATTGCGAAAGTCTAATTCGGTGCCACGATTGAAGCTGAGAGGCGATCGTGCGCGTTGACTGTATTACCATAAAAGTAAAAAATAGCGAGGAAGATTTCAAATAATCGATTATCTCCCCAAATGATGATTCAATTCAAAGGGAAGGGATATGAA
This sequence comes from Candidatus Zhuqueibacterota bacterium, assembly GCA_034505795.1. GTDB lineage: Bacteria > Zhuqueibacterota > Zhuqueibacteria > Thermofontimicrobiales > Thermofontimicrobiaceae > Thermofontimicrobium_A. The sequence goes on along the minus strand of JAPDQM010000009.1, from coordinate 50,880 downwards.
TTTGAAGGAGAGAACAACCGATGACGAACATGAAGCTGGATCACTATCGAGAATTGATTTTAGCCAAGCGCCGTGAGATTTATGAAGAATTGAAACAAGGCGAATTGAAAGAGGCCATCCAGGAAGCGCCGGCAGAAAATTCTTACGCGTTTCATATGGCGGACCTGGGTTCTGATGTCAATGAACGAGAAAAATCGTTTATGGTAGCATCCTTGCAGAATGATATTCTGGCGGAATTGGATGATGCGCTGGTCCGCATTGAAGAGGGCACCTATGGGCTTTGTGCGGTTTGCGATCAGCCCATCGATCCCAAGCGGCTGGAGGCGATTCCTTATGCCAAGTTATGCCTGGAGTGCAAAGCCAAAGAGGAGCGTGGATAGCATTAGCTCGTATGGTCTCAACTGCGTTTGATGGCAAGCCAATTCAAAAAGCAGGGCGGCGTCAGCGCAAATGGTTGCACCTTAAAATTTCAGGTGGTTTGATAATGCTAAAAGTGCCAGAAAATTGGTGGGCAGCCCACTTGAAATTGGCAAGCTGTGGCTATGTGGATGTCTGGTTTTGAATTGATTGCAGGTTAAGCTTTAGAAAAGATATTCCGAAAAAAGTGTCGTTCAGTTATAGAATTCAAGCATAATAAGATTGAACCGTGTACAAATCGAATGTCATCCTGTTGGGTTGGTCCACAATCATCATTATCATCGATCAGGTGACCAAAGCGCTGGTTAAAGAATATATGAAGCTCGGCGAATCCATCGCCATCATTGGGGATGCACTCCGCTTGACGTATATCAAAAATCCGGGCATGGCCTTTGGGATCATTGTTGGCGGCAAATTGTTTTATACAATTTTTGCTTCACTGGCGTGTGTGGTAATTTTAATTTATCTGTTTCGGCTGAAGCCGGAACATTTCTGGGCCCGATTGGCACTATCGTTCATCTTGGGGGGCGCCTTGGGCAATTTGATCGACCGCATGCGCCAAAGCGAGGTGGTCGATTTTATTGAAATTCGAGTCATCCGTTGGCCAGTGTTTAATATGGCCGATATTGCGGTCACCATCGGGATGGTGATCCTGATTGCAGTGGTTATTTTTGAAAAAAATAGAGATGAATCTGAAGAAGATCAATTCGAGTCAAGTTCATAGCACGATGTTGCTGGCCTATGATGATAGAAGCTAAAGATGTAGCTGACGCCATTGATGAAACACGAGTTCGAGAAATCATTGTCCCTGAGCATCAAACCCGAGAACGGCTCGATCAATTTCTGGTCCATCAGATCGAGCGAGTCACTCGGTCTCAGATTAATCGACTCATCAAAGATGGGCGGGTGACGATTAATAATGTGCTTGCCAAGCCCAGCCATCCCATTTGTCCCGGCGAGCGCATTCGCATCATCTTCCCGCCACCCAAAATTTATGATCTCCAACCCGAAAATATCCCATTAGACATTCTCTACGAAGATGAAAGCCTGCTGGTCATTCACAAAAAAGCAGGTATGGTAGTCCATCCCGCTTATGGCAACGCCAGCGGTACCCTGGTCAATGCCTTGATGCATCATTGTCGATCACTATCCCAACTCAGCGGGCCGAATCGGCCAGGCCTGGTGCATCGACTGGATAAAGATACCTCGGGCTTGTTAGTTGTGGCTAAAAACGATTATGTCCATAGCCAACTGGCACAGCAGTTTTCCCGGCGAACCATCCAGCGAGAATATCGGGCATTGGTGTGGGGACATTTGTTGGAGAAGACGGGGCGTATTGAAACGTTCATCAGTCGTAGCAGCAAGGATCGCACCCGCATGATCATCGCCTCACAGGGCAAGGAGGCAATTACCAATTACATGGTGCTCAAAGAATACCCGCTGCTTTCTTTTTTGCGGATCAAGCTGGAGACAGGGCGGACACATCAAATTCGCGTGCACCTTTCTGCCAAGGGGCATCCGGTACTGGGGGATCAGACGTACGGTGGTCGTCATAAGCAGGTCATGCAATTAAATAAAAGTCAGCAAGCATTGGGGCTGAAATTGCTGCAGATGATGCCGCGGCAGGCGCTACATGCGAAAACACTCGGCTTTATTCATCCGGAAACCGGTCAAGAGTTGCTGTTCGATTCTGAATTACCCGAGGATATGCAGCAGGTGATCGATTTTCTCGAAACCCAATTGCGCCAGCAGTCCCAATAGCTTGCTGGCGATTCCCACATTCACCTTGCTCCCCATATCCCGCCAATCGGTTCGGCGAACGATCGCCCGGGTGACGTGCGACTTACCTACCGTTCAATAAAAACTGCCAATTAATGCTGCCACTAACGAACTGGGTCGGATAGATGTGAATGGCGATTGTGATACCAACTACTAATGATTCAAGGAAAAACCGTTTTGTTGCCCGTCGTTCTGGCAGATTCAGGCGTCACTTGGTGACGATGATCCAACTCGTATAATGATCGTCGTGTTCAATGGTGGCAATGGCGCCCTGGGCAGTAAATAGGCTGCTAATTGCATCGGGTGCGTAAAATCGGCTGCGCATGAACAGCAATTTTTCCATCAAGGCCACGGCTTTGACGGCCCAATGCCGAATGTCCGGCTCTTCGATAACCATAAGGCCATCGGGATGAAGCACGCGCAAAAGCTCTGCGACTGCCACGGGGTGATCAACAAAATGATGAAACGCATCCACTACCAGAATCCGTTCAAAGGCATGATCGGGAAACGGCAAGCGTTCGACCGACGACTGAACCGGGAAAATGACGGATTGCTGCGGCACTTGTTGCAGCATGCGAAAGGAAAAATCCAGCACCACCATTCCGCCGACCCGATCCCGTAGCGGCCATGAGACCCGACCTGTGCCCCCGCCGGCATCGAGCAGCCGTCCGCGGATCGGCAATTGCAGCCGGGCATACAACTTTGAAAAATCCTGCGCGGCAAAGAGCCGATTATAAAAAGGTGCCAGCCAACCAAAGTGATCCATGCGCTGCTCTCTCCCTGCTTATAGTAAGAAAATATTATTCGCCCGGGTTTGTTGAATCATCTCCTCAGGCCAGATGCCAGCCTGGATCTCCCCGATATGCGCCTTTCGCAAATAAAACATGCACAATCGGGATTGACCGATGCCGCCACCAATGGACAGGGGCAATTCACCCGCCAGCAGCCGACGGTGGAAAAGGAGCTGCTTTCGCTCAGTTTTGTTCTGAAGAGCCAGTTGTCGTTCCAACGCGAGTGGATCGACCCGGATGCCCATGGATGAGAGCTCATACGCCATGTCTAATAATGGGTAATAGACCAAAATATCACCATTGAGGCCATGGAAACCGCGTTCTGTCGGCGTGGACCAATCATCATAATCCGGCGCACGACCATCATGTGGGAGATTATTTTTCAGATTGCCGCCGATGCCAATGACAAATACGCTGCCATGTTCACGACAGATCCTTTTTTCCCGTTCCGCCGGTGTCAACTGCGGGTACCTGGCTTCCAGCTCTTCGCTGTGAATAAAAGTGATTTCCTCGGGTAGGATCGGCTCGATAACATCGTATTGTTGGCAGACATAGTGCTCGGTTCGTCGGATGACAGCATAGATCTTCCGAACCATGCTTTTGAGAAACGTCAATGTCCGTTCCTGCGGCGAAATCACCCGCTCCCAATCCCACTGGTCCACATAAATCGAATGGAGATTATCCAGCGTTTCATCTGGTCGAATCGCATTCATGTCACAATAAATTCCTTCCCCGGGCTTAAAACCATAGTCGGCTAAGGCCATCCGCTTCCACTTGGCCAGCGATTGAACAATTTCAAAGCGAGTCTGATTCAAGGCCTTGACCAAAAAAGAGACCGGCTGCTCGACACCAGTGAGATCATCGTTGATGCCGGTGCCGGCTTTGACAAACAGCGGTGCGGTGACGCGAATAAGATGCAACTCCACCGCCAGATTGGTTTGAAAAAATTCTTTGATTTGTCGAATGGCTTTTTCGGTTTCTTTCAAATTGAGTTTCGAGCAATAATTCGGTGGGATGATCAAATGGGTATTCATCTTTAAATCCCTTCCAGACTGCAAGGTTAATTCAGTTGCATTCAGCACATCGGCGCAAATTTTTCGCTTGACAATTTCTTTAATTTCTGCGATATTACGATAGCACAGCCTTGGTTTTCAAGCAATAGGAGATCGCAGTCGTCCTTACCAGTGTCAGAAATTAAGCTTTGAAAAATGGGTGCTCAAAATTTTGGCATTGGCGAGAGTATATGAAACTTTTGATTGAGAAGCAAGCCATTTTTTTGATGATGTAAGAATGATACCGTTAGAACATGGGAGAATTGGAAAATTGGAGTACTGGAGTGTTGGAGTAATGGAATGGTGGAATAATGGAATAATGGAATAATTCAACAGTTAGATGATTGAGTCGTGGGACAAGACAAGGTCAGAACAATGTGGAATCTTGGGATTTTGAGATGATGGAATGGCAGCATGTTATTTGACTTGGGCTGTCAACGGGAAGGGTTGGAGAAGTTACAAAATGGTCAAATTTGGTTAAGGGGTGGTCGAAAATTGACCATGTCGTGACCAAAAGTTTCGTTTTTGCATTGATTTTTTGTTTGGCATGATTCGCAGACGATGGGCTTATAAAACAATTACAGCGCTTTAATTTTTGGCTCGATTATTGCTCTAATGACTTCCGTGCCGAACCGTTTTCGCCAAAAACTGGTAGTGAAAACTTTCAGTACGGAAGCAAGGGCTCGGGGCAGAATTTCTGCGCAATAAATGGAAAAGGCACAGCCGTGAAAATATTTTTCAAGACTCTGGTCAGCCTGATATCGCTGCCGTTTCTGATTCCCTGGTTTTTGGCGGACACGCTATTTGAGTATCTCATTCAGCCCATTTTTTTTAAGAAATATCAGCTTAAGATTTCTCCTGGTCAAAAGTGGGCGCGACGTGGCCTTAAAATTTTGCCGCCGCTGTTGCTGGGATACTATCTCATTCACAAAACCATTGCTTTTTTTCAATCGGCACCGAGCTTCTGGCTTGGCGTGAGATATGGGGGCAGGTTGTTTCTGCAGATTTATAATGATATCATGAAAATGCTGCAACTGCTGGTCACGCCGATCAATCATTTGCTATACTATTTGAACGGGGGCAATTTGAGAATTTGGGATTTTCTCGGCTCCCTTTATTTTTGCGCCGCGCCGATTCTCATCATTGTCAACTTTATTTATCGCTCTTTGAAAACCCGATCATCGCTCAGCAAAGCAGTCAGATTGCGGGATAAGGCGGTTCGTGAAGTGGATATTGTCAAATTCAGTCAAGTCGCCAAAGCCGATGAGATCTTCCTGGGATTGGATTTGACAGCCGATAGCCGACCGTTTTTTATCAAGCGGGACTGGTTAAAAGGGCATTTGCAGGTAGTGGGTGCGCCGGGCACTGGCAAAACCGAAAGCATTATTCAGCCGATTTGGTTTCAGGAGATGCGGCGCAATGTCGCCACCATCGTCATTGATGGCAAGGCGTCACGACAAAATATCGATCGCTTTTATACTATCGCAGTATCACTGGCGCAGGGGCGGGATATTTATTATTTCAATCCGCTGGATCCAGCACGATCAGCAACCTATAATCCGTTGCTCTGCGGTACGGCCAGCGAGGTGAAAAGCAAGATCATGAACAGCATCGACTGGTCACAACACCCAGCCGCCAGTCGGGAGCGATTGGACTCAGCGCTGACGATCTTTTTGCGCGCAATGGAGGAAACCAACACTTCGTTCAATCTGCGGGAACTGCTGGAATATTTTCAGTCACGCGGGTTTTTAGCCCGGCAAGGCGAACGAGTAGCCGATTTTTATGTGAAGCATGGCTTGCAGGAGATTCAGATGAACTACTCCGCATTTCAGGCCAGTGTGGGGTTCTTCATTGGGATGCTGCGGGATTTGATGCAATCGGGCTATGGCGAGTTGTTGAACACCGATCGGCCGCAGATCGATATTGTGGATATTTATCACGGACATCGGGACTGCTACTTTACATTGCCGATGCAAAGCCATGAAGGCGCCACTCGCTTTTTGGGGCAGCTTATTTTGCAGGATATAGCCCACTGTTTTCATCGGCTGGCCTTGCAGGGTGGAGACAGCAGCGCAAAAGAGGGCTTGCTGGTCATCGATGAAATGGCGAAATTTGTCAGCCCGCACTTCATTCAGTTGTTAGAGGCCTGTCGCGGGGTTGGCGTCAGCGTCTGTTATTCCAATCAATCTCTGGCAGAATTGGATGATCCGGCGCTGAACCTGTCGAAAGTTTTTATCAACCAGTTGATCGATCACACCAACATTGTGTGCTGTTTTCAATTGGGCAGTCCCGATAGCATTCAGATGATGCAGGATCGTTTTGGGCATGTGGAATCGCTGGGCCAGGGTGAGCGAAAATTTAATCTGGCGGATCCCAATTTTCTGAAGCATCTGGAGGTGGGCCGCTGCGTGCTGTTCATGCGTCGGCCAAGATTTCTGTCAGTGCTAAAAACGGGTTATTTCAAATTCGACGAGTTGCTGCCATTCGGTGGTCAGGATCGTGATCGGGCGGACTAACGGCAGCGAGAATATCACAAGATGAATTTTTAACGATACTGATTCATATTATTTACGCCAGGAATAATGCTTTAAAAATCCATGTGCCACCGATTCTTGGCGTATTTCTTTGAGGTGGCCTTGGGTTTCGGGTTAATATGTTGCACGCAGCAGAATTTTAATGGGTCAAATTATGTAGGAGGATACTATGCAAACGATTACTGGGGCGTTAAAAAACATCATTGATGTTTTGGTGTATATGGCTTCTTTCATTTTAGTGCTCGCCTTGATTGTGGCTGGCTTCAACATGGCCAGCGCCGATGGCGGTCGACAGGAGAAGGCCAAAAAGCAGCTCATCGGAATCGCCATCGCTGCCATTATCATCTATGGTGCCAAGTTCATCATCCCGGCGCTGATCTCTTTAGTGCCAGGAGCCTCGGCTTCCTTTTAATTCAAACCTGAGTTCACTCTAAAACCGGCACTTGCGTAAAGTTGTCTGGGGGAAAGGATTCGCAACTTGTATGAGGACCATTTGCTGCATCCTACCGGTCCATTGGTGGGTGACGAAGCCAGGTTCGAGTGAACTCATGATTGAACGGACGGTGAAGTTGGCCCTCACTCCTCCCGGACGGATGACATCATGTTTTCTTTTCTGGAATTAACCTAACGACAGTTTGTCATGGAAAAATGTTATCGCGACATTCAACTTCGGGGACAAATTGCTGGGCTTAATCTGCCGGAGGTCTTTATTTTGCTGGCAGTGCCCTTGCTGCTATTTCCGATCTTTACTCTGTTCGACATCAACTTTGGTTTCATCTTGTTGATTGAAGGGTTTCTGTTTTTCCTGTTTCGGTTGGCAGCTAAAGTGTCCCATTTCGATTATGGTCTGGCATCGTTTATTTTTTCCCGATTCATCTGGCCGCGGAAATTATCAGCGTTTGTGCTGGATGAGCGGAATTATCTGAAAACCGATACTGATTCAGTATCGGAAAAGAAGATGGCTCAACATTAGGCGAAATGCAGTTGCCGGCGGGCAGCGAATATTGGTGCTAATATCCAAGGAGCTGCAATTCCCCTGAGATCCAATTCTTATGGACAATGCTTCGGATCACCATTGTGGTCATTTGTCCGTCCGATGGGAAGAGAAGAACGGGAAAATGGCTCCAACTGATCATATGGGGCTGAATTCGCCATATTGTCAAAATAGAATTTTTAGCAAAGAATAGGCAAATGAACTATACCAAATTAACAGAGCGGGAATCGTATCGCTACCGAACGTCATTGGCAAAATATTTACCCTATCTTGACATTCTGGATGATTTTATTATTAAAAAGAATGGCAATTTTGTGGCGGGCTTTGAAATCGAATCGCTGGATAATATGGGCCTGGCCAGTAGCGAGTATGATTCAATGGCCGTGACGATTGAAAATGCGCTCAATAGTCTGGATCCGACGATCAATTTGCAGTTTTACTACAGTCTGGATTATTTTCCGTACAAAGAGGATTTCGTTTTTACCGATGATCCGGTGTTGAATTATTTCAAATTTAACCGCTATCAATATTTCTCATATTACAAATATCTTCGCTGCCACAATTATCTGTTTGTGGATTTCGAAGCTACACCAGCCGCTCGGACGCCATTTAATATTTCGCTGACCAATGGCGCGGTGGTGCAGCGATTGAAGGCGGAGCACGATCGTATGGTGGTTGCCAGAAACAATGATCTGAAAGCGATTCGGAGCAACCTGGAGCAAACCGGTGTTCGTCTGCGGCGGCTCAATAATGACGAACTGGCCACGGCGCTGTACCGCGCGATCAACATCACAGCGGATAATTTCGAGGGGCAGATTTCCGGCATGGCCTTAAATAACGAATTGGCCTGTCGGGACTATGCGGTGGAACGAGGTTACCTGAAAATTGGCAATCAATATGTTGCCTGTCTGTCACTTAGTTTGCTGCCCGAGGTGACGCGATCGCATTATTTGCTCAATGGCATTCCGCTGCCCTATCTATTTCCGCTATTGCACAATTTGCCATTTCCGCATCGGGTGGTCCTCTCCTGCCAGAATGTCGACATGGATCGGGAGGTGGCGCGGCTGTCGCGCAAGCTCAATTTCACCCGCTTTATTATGAATTTTTCGCACAATCGCGAGGGGCGGAAAAGCGAGGTCCGCTACCGCGAAATCAATGAATTGTTGGATGAAATTTATCATCAACATAAAAAATTAACCACCATCAGTCTGAACGTCCTGATCAATGATACCGATATCGATCGATTGAATGAGAAAATAAACCGGACGTCGCTGGCGTTTAGCAATATCGATAAAAGCCAGGCGGTGTTGGAGACGCTGGATATTTTGCCGATTTTCGTCAGTTGCCTGCCTGGCAATTCAGCAGAAAATTACCATCGGCTGTTGGTGAAGACCTCGAATGCGGGGCAATTCATCAGTCTCAGCAACTTCAATCGGGGCTATCACCGTGGAGTGGTGGTGAAAAATCGGAACAATGAGCCGATACTGTTCGATTACTTCGATCCCAAATTGAATAGCTGGAACGCAATCATTATCGGTCCGACCGGAACGGGCAAAAGTTATTTGATGCAGGCACTGCTATTGCAATTGCTGGAGCAAGGAGTGAAGGTATTTGGGCTCGATGTGGGCGGCGTGGGCAATATTGGCGGCAGCTACAAGAAGATGATCACGCTGCTAAACGGCCGCTATATTGAACTGAACATGGAGCATCCGATCCCATTGAATCCTTTTGCATTGATTGGGGATAATTTCGATAGCAAAAAGCAGCTTTTCCTGCGAGCGTTCATTGAGAAGCTCCTCCTAGAGCGCGAAGAAAAATCCATCTCCAAGGTGGAGCAAGCATTCATCAGCAAAGTGCTGGAAAAATATGTGGCCGAACATCGCGGTCAACGGAATTTGAAGACTTTCGTGGAATTCTTTGCCAAGCAAAAGGACGAGGAAGGCTACGTCGATGTCAAATTGCTGGCGAGGAAGATGTACATGTACACCCATGGCGAATACAGCCGATTCCTGTGTGCCGACCAGATGATTGATATTCGCGAGGATCTGGTGTGTTTTGATTTAAAGGGGCTGGAGAATCATCCCGATTTGCAAGGGATTATCGCCATTATCATTACTGGATTGCTATGGGAATTGATGGAGCGAAATCTGAATCAGCAGAAGGTGATCTTTGCCGATGAGCTATGGAAGGTATTGGATGACAATACGACCATCGGCCATCTCGTGGTGGAGCTGTTCCGAACCTCACGAAAGATGGGGGCGGGCATTTTCGCAATTTCGCAGTCGATTGATGACATTGATGCTGTGAGCTTTTCCACGCCCATCAAAGACAATGCGCTCAATCATTTTATTCTGGCGCACAAGCCCAAACAGTTGGAGTCGCTAGCCAGAGCATTTGGCTATGGCGAATATGAGTTGGCGGTGATCGCCAGTTTGCGCCGGGGAGAATTTTTCCTGGACCGCGATGGCCAGAAGACGGTGATGAAAGTGGATACGAGCGCATACGATCATTACCTCTTCACCACCAATCGGCAGGAAAACAATGAATTGGAAAATCAATTGACCCAGTACAGTGGCAATCTGCTCAAGGCGATCGACCAATTAGCGAAAAAAAAGGCGTACGAACATGTGGACCAGGTTATTCGATAGACGACAATTGGCACATCTTGGGCTGCTGATGAGCTGGCTGCTTCTCTGGCGCCCGGCTGCGGCACAATTCTTTGATCCCAACAACACGCTCATTCTTAATACGTTGCGCGAAATTGCCATGAAGCACAATCTGGCGCTGGAAGAGCAGCGGCTGCAAACGGCCAAGATGATTCAGCAACTCAAGCAGTTTTATGATACCTATACCCTGCTGCGAAATGACATCGAATTTAGCCAGAGCTTGTATCGGGATTTCAAGGCGATCGAGAACCTCGATCTCACGCGCACCTATTCGCTGACCAATTTTGTAATCAATGCCGATCGGATGGATTACTGGTTTCCCAGTTTGACCAGCGAGGTGAAAATGGCTGCGACCAATGCCGAAGCCTTGATCAACAACGCCAATGAATTGAAGCGCACGTACGAAAGTTTTTCATTATCGGTTACGGATCAGCAAGTACCAACGGATGCAGAGCAGCGGCGGCATAATGCCCTGGTGGGGCAACAGGCCTTTTCGCAAGCGCTCTTTGAATATGCGCTCAAATGCCAGGTGCTGGCCAAAACATATGACTCCATGGCAGTTGAGTTAAACCAACAACTCTCCAATCAAGCCAATAAATTCACCACAGCGGAGCGAACGCAGTTGCTATTGGAGGCGGTGAAGCTGCGCGATCTCTCGAATAATTATTATGAAAAATATCTGCAGTTGACCGAGAAGGCACATCAGGATGAATTGAACCTTTATGATGAGAAAATGAATTATCTTCGCTCCAAAGTGGATTGGAAGACGCTCAAAAACCAGGTTAATCGGACATCGAAAATCCGCTATGGTTTTTTTGACCTCATCCCGGCGCCGTTTGAATGACCGATCAGAGAAAATCTTAAGCAACCGCGGCAAGATGGGGCCAGGAGGGCCGGGGAACGAGGCATCCTAGCCGATCGAATGCGGTAATTAGAGGCCATTATGTTAGAAATCTTTTTCAATTCAGTATTTTTTAGCTCAGTGCAGCAGTTGGTGGATTATATGATCCGCATCTGCATTTATATGTTCACCCTCGGCGTGGTGGCATATTTCCTGTCGTTGTTGTTTCGATTGTCCACCGATACTGAAGGCGGCCGGGATTATATCTACCACCTGTTTGTGATCGGTTTCGGCGCTGTTGGCCTGGCCACTTATCGCATCTGGGCGGTCTGGTTGGGCAAGCTATTCGTTATTCTGGCTCGAGCGATTTTCGATCTCGAAACCGGGAATATTATGACCGATTACCTGAGCGCGTTTTTCGGTACGACCGAGGGGCCAAGTCTGCGTTTCTCGCTACTGAATTTATTCAGCCTGGAAACGCTCTCGTCGCTATCGTATTTATTGGTGATGATTGTTTATGAGATTTTTGTCATTATTCAAGTCATCGTGCAGATCTTTTTCTATCTGCTCGGACCGCTGGCCATTGTGATTTCGTTGTTTCCGACATTTCATGATACCTTCAAAATCTGGTTGTCCAACTTTTGCGCAGTGAATTTTTGGTCGGTGCTTATCGCCATTCTATTTCGGCTGGTGAAAATCCTGATTGGCTCCTCGGCTTTCCAGCAAGCGGTTACGGCGGGCGATAAAAGCATGCTCTGGGAGTCGTTTATTTTGGGGATTATCATTTGTATCATGATTGTGCTGATTCCAAAAATGTCGCTGGCAATTTTTAAGGGGGGTAGCTCGGCAGCCGATCTGGGTAGTTATGGCACGGGTATCACTGCGGGCGTGGTGATTTCTACCGTCTGGAAGCGATTGAAGATGATTAGCATTGCTACCACACAGCAGGTGGCCAGTCGTACCAGTTCGGGCGTTATCGGCAGCGCCCAGGCATTAACCCGTAGTCCGGCCGCGCAATCGACCGAGGCCGCGGTCAGACAATTGGTGGATAGTGGTGAGATCGGACGCGAAGGTTGGCCTTTTGAAGGTGCTACCATTGCCGCGGAGGAGCATGTTGCCTGAAATGGTAATCCCCAACCTGGTGCAGTGGAATGAATTGGTTTTGTAAATAAAAGTAAAGACAGTGTCATTTGAGCATCAAACAGGTACAACGCTATGGCAGAGAGAACCAAATATTATGAAATTTATGGAGAATTGATCAAGAATAAAATTTTCTTGCAGCGCCTCGTCCTCGGGCTGATCGGCGTGAATTTGGTGCTGGTGGTATTGTGTTATATCGGCTTCAGCCGGCCACCGCAGACATTTATTGTCAAAGATGGCTATGCCTACACGGCACAAGCCTACGATCAAAAGCGGTCGGTATTCGAAGTGCAGCGGTTCTGCGCGGAGTTTGCCAAGAATTTGTTGGAGTTCAATCGGGAAAATTTCAACAGCCATATTAAAACGGCCTTGCAAATGTGCTCCGAAGAACTGGAATACATCATGTACCAAACGATCAAGGAGTCGGAAATCCCCCGCATCGTTCAGAATACCAATGGAACTATCAAATTTGAAATTAGTGAAATACTTGTCAAAGAAGGTTCTCCGCTCAAGGCGCGTGTTGTGGGCAAACAACTCTTTCCAGGACAATCGCCGATTGATGTGACATTTGATCTGGATATTAATGTCATCGCGCGGAGCGAATCCAATCCGTTTGGCTTAAAAATTATTAACTTTAAACAGAGCTGAACTTGCGTAAAGACTTATTTCATTATTCAAATTTGATAATTCTATTAGCGCTGGCCGTTCCGGTGGCTGCCCAGAATCGACAGACGGTTCGAGTGGCACCCGGCTATGCCACGGTGATTGTTTGTCCTGCGCCGCCCGATCTGGTGACGGTGGGCAATGTGGATGCATTTTCGGTGCAGAGCGCGGGCAATTACATTCTTGTCAAGCCCCTGATCAGCAAGGGCCGGACAAATATGTTTATCAAGGCCGGCACAGAGTCGTTCAATTTGTTACTGGAGATTTCCGACAAGCCCGATCTGACCGTGAAATTGGCGTCAGCGACTTTGCCAATGACGCCTGAGGAGCAACCGCCTGCCGCCAAATCGGAAGGTGAGAAGCGAGGAAAAACGGCTGCGGCAGCCAAGCGAAAACCATTGACCAGCTATAGTCCCAGGGTTATTGCCACGCTTGCAAGCCTGTTGAAGGCAACCAATCGCTATACCCATAGCGTCAACAATTCCAGAGTCATTTTCGCCATCGATCATTTGAAGCAGATCGATGAAAATCTCTTCGTGATCGGGACCATTATCAACAATTCTAATGTGCCGTATGACATCGGCTTTGTGCAATTCAAGATGATTGAATACGCGCGGAGCTACATCTTCTGGAAGAAAAAAAAGAAAGAAACCGAATTGGAGCCAGTTAGCGATTATTACAATTCGATCGTCAAAGCTCACACCTCCAGAAGACTGATGTTTGTGTTTGACAAGCAAGGATTTTCTGCCAACAATACGTTATACATCAAGTGTGATGAGGAAAATGGTCGTCGAGTGCTGGAATTAGAAGTGCCGGCTTCGATGATTCAATAACCCCTGAACCAGATAGCGTTGGTACTATGCGCAAAAATTGAACCATTACTTCGTCGGCTGGAATTTATTTTTCACTGTTGTTGTGAGACTGGTTTGTCACGTTTGAGAATATTATTGTTGATCAAATTACATTAAGTGGATGGGATGAGTATGGGGAATTTGTTTTCAGATTTGTGGGAGCGTTTCAAAGTCAACAACAATCCTGGCTTGAAAAAGCTGATTATTGTGGGCGGCGGCGTGTTGTTTCTGCTGCTGTTGATGGTCGTTTCCAATAGGCAATCGAAAAAAAATCCTGCGGTTTCGAAGGTTTCGCTCATGCCGCTGGAGGCCAAAAAGCCGAAACGGGAATTAAATTATGAATTCATCAAATTTGATACGGTAAAAATTCCCAGCTTTGCGCCGGCCGCAGAAAAATCGTTTCTGGATCAACCATTAGCTCTGGAGCCGCCGCCGGCCGTAAGCAGAAGCTGGCAATCCGGCAGCATAAAACAATCGACCCACCAGGCGAATATGGCCAAGGCCAATCATGTGGAGCCTCTGCCTTCGTCTGAGCCGTTGGTGATTGCAGGAGATAACGTCAATCGCAATCCCAACATGATCATCATGAACAACATGGGTGAAAATCAATTGCAGAGTGGTGGCTCCCCGAGCACATTCTCCGGGCGGCAGTCGGTATTGATCAAATTGGTGCTGCCGAATCGAACGCCCGTGGGCAACGGCAGTCTGGTCGAGGCGCGGGTGTTGCACGAATCGCATTATGGCAATCTCACGATTCCCCGCCGGGCAAAACTCATAGGCGTTGCTTCACTGTTCAATCGCCGCGTCGATATTCAGTGGCAGGAGATCATTATCAATGAAGTGAGTCATAGTTGCAGTGGCCGAGCGTATGATTTGAAGCGGCTGCAGGGGTTGCCCTATTCGCCCGTGAGTATTGAAGCCAAGCGAGTGCTATTGGAAGAATTGCGGGATGCTGTTTCGGGCATTCCTGTCGTTGGTCGCGTGGCCAATCGCGCCTCGACCTACAACGATTTCAATCAAGAGGTTGCGGAACTGGAAGAGGGGCTGGAATTTTATGGTTTTATCGAATCAATTTATTAGTTGAAAACACGCCAGATGGTGGTAATCGCGTTGATCGCGAAGTTATTAATCAAACCAATGGTGCAACGCTCCAAGATATTGTTCGGGAATTCACTCATCAGCCGGGATGCGGCCCACGTGCCTTTAACCAACTCATGGTTTGGTGTTATGGCTTGCACCTGGAAAAACCAAAACGTTCTTGTTTTGCAACGTAATTAGACAAAAAGAATTTTAAATAATTTGGCATTGGTCGTATGAAATTAGCTGTCCCAATTGTTATCGTATTTACAATTGTAATGATCTGGGTGGTTGCTTGTGAACAGCATCAGGACCCATTTTCCGCGCTGAACAAGTTGCCAACCATTGTGCAATTTTCATTTGCTGGAGATTCATTAAAATATAAAAAAGTGACGCAAGGTATAGAGCCGTTCAGGCTCAATTTAAAATACGCAGATGATGAAAATCAAAAATTGACTGCCACGTTTAAATTCCTCAATGGTCATGGAATCATTTTTCATTCGAGTTTTAACAAGCGCAGCGAAACAAATAATACGGTTGTATTCGACGCCCCCAGTCGCTTTGACAGCAGCCTGAGCTTCATTCCTGATACCACTGGCCTGGTGGAGATCGAACTGGAGCTGTCGGATCAGGTAAAGATATCGAAAAGTATTGCCGCAACGTTTTTCTTTGCCAATACCCGGCCGGTGGCAAGATTTACCTATTCCCTGGAGGGCGTCGCCAGCCCATATCGGCTGGTGGTTGACGCCAGTGAAAGCTATGATCCCGATAGCCGCTTTGGTAGCGAAAATAAGATTGTCGAATACCGCTGGTCATTTGGCGATCAGTCAGGCTGGATTTCAACCGCTGCTCGGACCTTTCCTTATACCTATGTCAGATCGGGCAACTATACCGTGCAATTGAAAGTGATCGACAATGATGGCGGGGTGGATAGTACTTCGCGGGTTGTGTCGACCAACAATCAGGCGCCGGTGGCGATGTTGCAGGTAGATCCGGTGAAAGGAGAAGCGCCGTTGACAATCCGCTATACGGCCACAAACAGCCTCGACCCGGATGGAAAGATCGTAGCCTATCGTATCGATTTCGATGATGGTAGCAGTTCGGTGGACAGTGCCGGCACCCACCTATACACAGTGGACAAGGATTATCGCGTGCGATTGAAAGTTCAGGACAATCTGGGACAAACCGATACCGCGGGCGTAAACGTGAAAGTAAGCACGGCGCCAGTGGCTATTTTTAAGGTCACGCCAGTTTCTGGCCCCTTCCCCCTGGCCTGCACATTGAATGGCAAAGATTCTTATGATCCGCAAGGGGGCAAGCTCAAGCATGATATTTACATCAATGGCGAATTAAAATATGCTAATATCGACAGTGTGGTGCACACGTTCGATGCCCCAGAAAAATATATTGTCAGCTTGGTTGTCACCAGCCTGCGCAATAATTTAACGGACGATGCCCGGCAAACGGTAGATGTCATCAATTTAAATCCCAGGGCGGATTTTATCTGGCAGCCGGAACATCCGCAACATCGGACCGTGGTAACTTACACATCCACCAGCACCGATTCGAACCAGACGGATAAGATTTCATACTACAAATGGACCTTCCCGGATGGAACCACAGAAGAAGGGGACAACAAAAACGTGGTCAATCATACCTATGATGCGGGTTTTTCGAATTACTCTGTGACGCTGGAGGTGTGGGATCGCTACCGGGGCACGAAATTCGAAGGCTATGATTCCATTACCAAAATTGTAAAATAGCCAGCGTTGTCGAAGCGGTTGCCAGCGAGATAACAATTTGATTGGAGATTGATTTTTCAAAATGATGAGACGGAATTGGTATAAAAAATTTGCTTTATTTTTCATATCCCTATTTTTGAGCGCCGTCTTGACCCTTCCCGAGAGGAGTCCAGCGCAGGAGCATTATTATTACCATACCATACACACGCACGGGCTGGCTTTTTCAGTTGGGCGCACCGCAAGCGTAACCTATTTGTATCAAATGAAACACAATCGCCAATTAAAATTATCGGGAACCTTTATCTACGATGCCTATAATCAAGGACGCAATCGTATACAGGCCAATATCTTCAATCCCAATGTTCAACTTCAATATACCGTCATTCATCACAACGATTTCTTTTTCAATGTCGCTTTGGGTGGCGGGGGCTATTATCTGACCGCGAAGGATCGTCTCCGCATCAAAGTGGATGAATGGCGCTTCAATCTCGCGGCAGGTGGTCAGGCCGAGTATTATATCAAACAAAATGCCCTGGCTTTGACGCTCGATTACCAGTTGCTCTATTTGCCCTGGAGCAAGATTTATGATTTTTTGCATACACCAACGTTGGGAATTACTATGTTCTTTTTTTGATTGTTTGATGCCCCCAATAGGATTGACAGATCATCCCGTTAAAATCTCACTGTGATTTGACCCGTTCAATGAACCATGTCACTTAATGTTATTCATCCTGATGCTTCTGATGCCTTCATAAAGCAAAGGCAGAGCTAGTTTTTCTCATCAATTCGTTCGGTTTTTGGATCCACCGTCTTCGGTCTTCGATGGGTGCTAAAAAAGATTTGCAGAATCATGCGATAAAATACCCGGCCTATGCGGTACGCAGTTGGAGCATTTCATCCAGGTACTATATCTTCAAGAAAAGCCATTAAGCCACGAAGTACTTGATGCTTTGCAGACGACCATGAAATTGAAACGCCCAATGTTTTGTGCCAAAATTGGGTTTTGGGCTCTGTCAGACCACAATGAATGGTCTAAATCCGAAAGGCTAATAATCGTTGCCATTTCAGGCTCACAGCAGTGCAAGGAAGCATACCCAATAGTTGATTGGTGATTAGATTGTCAACAACCGGCTTCGGCTATAAAAGTTCTCCAAATTTCATTTGACATATTCGAATTTTTTTAGTATTATCAAGCTTTCTAAAATGGGTAAATTTTTAAGGACTGGAATTTTAAGTAAGGAAAGGAGCC
Source organism: Candidatus Zhuqueibacterota bacterium (assembly GCA_034505795.1). Classification (GTDB taxonomy): domain Bacteria; phylum Zhuqueibacterota; class Zhuqueibacteria; order Thermofontimicrobiales; family Thermofontimicrobiaceae; genus Thermofontimicrobium_A. The sequence continues at coordinate 33,084 of JAPDQM010000009.1, read as the reverse complement.
GAAGCCGTGCTGATCGAACTCACACTGATTTTGGGGATTAGTATTTTTGCATTGATGTTTGCTCTGTATCTGGCGAGAATGGTAATCCGTCAGGATACCGGTTCCCCGGAAATGCGATTCATTGCCGATGCCATTCGGGAAGGCGCTGAGGCATTTTTATCACGACAGTATAAGACCATCGCCTCGCTCAGTTTGCCATTGGCAGCGATTATCTTCATTCTTTATGGATTTGTGCGACCCCACACCCCTTACGATCCGGTGCCACGAGCCGTTGAACTGGCGCTGTACATTACTGTCTCATTTGTGTTAGGTGCGCTGTGCTCGGGAATTGCAGGTTACGTCGGAATGTTCGTTTCCATTCGAGCTAACATTCGAACGGCATCTGCGGTCCGATCCAGTTTGAATCGTGCGCTGCAAACCGCTTTGCGTGGTGGCGCAGTGTCAGGTCTATTTGTGGTCGCGATGAGCCTGCTGGGAGTGGGCGGCCTATTTGCCATTGTCGCTGCCCTGGGTATCAATCCACAGAAAATACCCTACATGATTGTTGGCTATGGTTTTGGCGCCAGCTTTGTGGCGCTGTTTGCCCAGTTGGGCGGCGGAATTTATACCAAAGCGGCCGACGTTGGTGCCGACCTGGTGGGGAAAGTCGAGGCCGGCATCCCAGAGGATGATCCCCGGAATCCGGCGGTCATCGCCGATCTGGTCGGCGATAATGTAGGCGATTGCGCCGGTCGAGGCGCCGACCTGTTCGAGTCGACAGCCGCTGAAAACATCGGCGCTATGATCCTTGGCGTGGCACTATTTCCTTATTTTGGGTTGAAAGGCATTATCTTCCCCTTGATGGTGCGTGCGTTTGGATTGATTGCTTCCATTATTGGCGTTATGGTTGTCAAGACCAAAGAAGATGGTGATCCCATGCGCGCCCTGAATCGCGGTTACTATTTTGCAAGCATTCTGGCTACAGTTGGTTTTGGTATTGGCTCATTCTGGCTATTGCGCACGCCCGAAATCCCCCATGCCTGGATCAATTTCTTTTTGTGTGGCGTTATTGGGGTGTTAACAAGTATCGCGTTTGTGCATATTACCCAATATTATACCGAGTATAAATTTCGACCGGTAAAATCCATCGCCGTAGCCTCGCAAACCGGACCGGCAACCAATATCATTACGGGCTTTTCAGTGGCATTGGAATGTACCGCGCTACCGATTATCGCTATTTCTATCGCTATTTTAGGTTCTTTCTTTCTGGGCCAGGCCACAGGCCTGGAAGTGGCTGGCAGTCATAGCGGCGCCGGGCTGTTTGGTACGGCTGTGGCAACCATGGGAATGTTGGGCACCTGTGCTTATATTCTGGCCATGGATACGTTTGGTCCAATTGCCGATAATGCCGGGGGGATCATTGAGATGAGCCAGCAACCCGAAGAAATTCGCCGGAAGACCGATCGACTGGATGCCGTGGGCAATACCACGAAAGCGTTGACCAAGGGCTATGCCATTGGCAGCGCTGCCCTGGCAGCCTTTTTGCTGTTCTCGGCTTATTTAGACGAGGTCCGCAACTACGGCGTGAATCTATTGGCGGTCGATATTTCCAAACCAGCGGTGTTTATTGGCGGCTTGCTGGGGGCAATGCTCATTTTCCTCTTTTCGGGTCTCGCCATCCGGGCAGTTGGCAAAGCTGCTTATTATGTGATTAATGAGGTGCGGCGCCAATTTCGTGAAAAGCCAGGCATCCTGAGTGGCACCGAAAAACCCGATTATGGCACCTGTGTCGACATTGTGACGAGCGGCGCGCTCAAGCAAATGGTGCTGCCAGGATTGTTGACGGTTGGCCTGCCGTTAGCGGTGGGGATTATTTTTCGTTATTTACAGATCGGGGCTGAAGCGGTAGCCGCGCTGTTGATGGTGGGAACCATCGTTGGCATTCTGCTGGCCACGCTATTGAATAATGGTGGTGGCGCCTGGGATAATGCTAAAAAATATATCGAAGCGGGTATGTTTGGCGGCAAAGGATCCGATACGCATAAAGCGACGGTGGTCGGCGACACGGTTGGTGACCCATTCAAGGATACGGCCGGCCCCTCGTTGCACGTGGTGATCAAATTGCTGAGCACGATTACCCTGGTTGCCGCGCCGCTGTTTATTTAAACTGCACCGGCTTCATATATTGAATATTGAGGTTGTTGCATATACGTGTTTCTGAGAATCAATATCCACAGCATGGTTCCGCCCAAAGCTGAGAACCATGCTGTGTTTTTTTTATGGCAAATTTCCTATTTCTGTCTTCGCGGCAGTACCCCCACCCGACTGGTTGTAGAGAATCAGAGGCAAATTACTTCCTCCACTCCCAACGCCTTGCAAGCGATTTTTTCCCCGACTGATATGCTGCTATTGCTGTTGTCGCAACAACGACCCTTTGGAAGATGTGCTCGGCGATTCGTGTTTATTGACGACCATTCGGTCGAAAAGAAACGACCAAATAGTCGAGATCGCAGCTATTTTTGATTTTTAATCTTTGATCCAAGTAGTTGAATTGTTGTGAGATGCCCGAACTTGATTCAATTGGCACGTACTTTGAAAAGACACATTGCAGGCGATAATCACAATCGACCCATTAAGTCTCCGATCGGAACGATTAAATCATTTATGAACCTAATTTAAGGAGTGTCACATGAAGTCAATGTCTCGATGGTTTGTCCCTATTCTATTTATTTTGGGAATAGGAAGTGCGCTATTGGCACAGCCAAGGCCGCAAAAGAATGCCTGGCCTGATTCGTTGCAGGCAGTTACCCTCACCGGAACGGTTATCATCGATACCACCCATCAAAATATTTATTTTCTGGATGTCAATGGTGATGGAGCGCCTGATTATAACTTAGCTTTTGGGCCGGATTGGTACGAACCCGCCAGTGGTGCGGAACGACCCGAAGCCGGTGACCAGGTGACCGTAGTGGGAGCGATCAACCTGAAACCTGTTGTACCAGTGGTCATTGTATTTGAAATCAATGGCCTGCTCTGGCGGCCGGCGGTGGAAAATTGGTGGCGGCATGCCGAATGGTGTGATAGCGCCCAGGTCATTACTGTGACCGGCACGGTTCTGATCGACACGACATATTTTTATGCTCACTACTACTTAGATTCTGATGGCGATCAGTTGCCTAACTATCAATTGTGTTTTGGACCGCCGTGGTATGAGCCAGCCAGCGGTGCCACTCGACCTGCGGCTGGCATTACCGTGACGATCGAAGGAGTCGAAAAAGGTACACCAAGTCTGCCGTGTCTGGAAGTGCTCACTATCGATGGCCTGGTGTGGCGCGAATTGCAGGGGCCAGCGCCATGGTCTGGTGGCTGGATTAGCAAGCATCACCGACAAGCGCGACGCATCCATTGCCCGGTGGATTCGAGCAGTTGGGTCGAAATACCGCCAGGTGCCTGGCAAGGCAGTGGACATGGACCACAATTCCCAGACTCGATTTATTGTGAATTTATGAAAGTCTGGCGGGATAGCTTGCCCAACTCACCGGATTCGGCAATTGTCGGCTGGCATTTTCACTTCAGCAATCCAGCCGGCAATCCGGTGAATGGTAAAGGCGTTCCGGTGCGGTTCATCAAACGGCTACGGCTGCAATTTCGCTATGCCGAGGGTGATTCCGGTGGCTGGTGGCAGCATTATCGCAGAGGAGCAATGGTGCAATTGAGGTACTGGGATGAAAATCTGATGACCTGGCTGCCGATAAATGATGCCAGTTACGACTTGACCCATCAGGTCGTGGTGTTTGAAACCGAGTCCATTCAGTCATATTATGCAGTCTTTGTGGCTGAAAGCAGCACGAGCAGCAGCGAGATTCGGTCTGAGCAACCAGCAAGTTTTGATCTCCAGCAGAACTATCCCAATCCATTTAATCCGACAACTACGATAAGTTATCAATTGCAGCATGCGGTGCAGGTTCGGTTGAGCATTTTAAACCTGTTAGGGACGGAAGTTCGCGTATTGACCAACCAATTCCAACCCGCCGGAACCTATCGCGTGGTTTGGGATGGACGGGATCAGCAAGGCCAGCTCTTGCCAACCGGGTACTATCTTTACAGATTGCAGGTAGGTGATATGACCCAGGTGCGACGCATGCTATTAATGAAATAAATAGCATTCGACGTTAATCATGCCGGAAGAGATAGCAACGATTCTGGCTAATAGATGAGAGCAGGCAAACAGCCGGTCGCTTCAGGCTCAGGCACCGAGATGGAATGATGGAAGCGGCCGGTTGTCCATTTATTATCTGCCATTTTGAGAATATTGATTTTTAGCTTGCTTTTTAGCGAAGAAATTTTTAATATGAATTGACCAGACATTGAATTTTCATAATCTATGAGCAATGATTGCGCTGACAGCGGCAATTTAAAACTCATCAACGATGTCGGGCGCAACTTTAATTACATCTCCTGGAGGGATGCAGGAAAATTTATGCTTTGGATGAGTAATTTGCATTGGACTAAAAATGGAGGTGCTTTATGAAAACTATAGCATTGGACGCTATCATTGTTTGTTGTGTCTTGTGCATAAACATCGCTTGTGCGGTTAGCCAAACCAAAATGAGCCCTGCAATGCCCAGGGTGATTGGGTATCAAGATCTGAATCGCGATGGCATCAACGACCTGTTCTGTGACGCCAATGGCGATGGTATCAATGACGTAACCAAAGAGCCGTATGCCCATCAATTCGAATGGAGAGACCAAAACCAGGATGGCTTGAACGATCAATGGATCGATCAGGATGGCGATGGCGTCAACGATTTGCTGGTCGAGTTGTTGCAGAAAAAAAGTCGCAATGCCAAAAGACCATGGATCGATCGGGACGGCGACGGCATCAGCGATGCGGATGCACCGCTACCGATGGACCTGGATCGAAAAGAGGTGGTGCTGGATGTGGATGGCGATGGCAAAAATGATATTACGGGTCTGGATATTCGATCCGACAATTTGATGGGCTATCGCTACGGCTGCGTTGATGAGGAGCACAGCACAGCCGTCAATCGGTTTGAGGATAAGGATGGGGATGGGATGCATGACAAGTTTGGCAATCGCTGGCGGCATGAGTCTGCGGGGAAATTTGATTACTTCATCGACCGCGATGGCGACGGTATTTCTGATGGTCGAGGCTTCGAGAAATTTGGAAATCCCAATAAAGGGCATCGCCATGGTCGAAAAAATCCGTAGTCTGCAATTCTTCAGGTGGCCATTAGCGTGCCTGGTTTGCCTGTGGGGGTTTGTCTCATATTCGCAGGCGCAAACCCGAGTGTTGATCAGCCAGAGCAGTGCTTACGATCAGAATGTTCTTCGGAATTATAGCCAGACCAGCGATTGGGTCAGTCAAACAAGCATTAATCTTCAGCATATATTTCGATTGGGATGGGCCGATTTGCAAGCGGAATATGCCGGGAATCTCAACTTGTTCTATTATTATCGCGAGCGCCTGTCGCATGCGCATCAACTCCGGATGACTGCCATAGTCCCCGTGAGCAAAGAGATATCCTGGCAGATCGAGAGTGCAGCTCAGCTTAGAAAATACCAGCCGCTGTACGATATCTACGACCATCACACCTGGCGCGTCCTGTCGCACTGGGAATTGCATTTCTGGCAACGATCACCCCTGCAGGCCGGTTATCAATTTCGACAGCGTGTTTATTGGGATCTCTCGGAACTGACATATTCAGAACAAACCGCATTTCTGACCATCAAGCATTTTTTTCCCACCAGAACCACCGTCATCGGCCAACTAAATTGGGGATACAAACAGTTTGCTCGGACTGCTACTGCGGATCGAATGGTAGTGACCACCAATCCCAACTCTGGCCGAGGTCATGGCTATCGCTATGGCAAAGGCCAGCAGATGTTCCATCGCGATTCCACGGTAACAGCTTACAATCTTTCCGCTGCCACCGCCAGCCAGTTGCGATTGAACGTGCTTCTGGCGCAGTCTATTTTTGCAACCACTGGCATTAGCTTGCAATACCAACGCCAATTGGCGCTTTCCCAGGATAATCGCTATCTGTTGGGAGTCGATTACTTCTATTATCAGAATGACGATTTATTTGACGATCCCTACAGCTTTGAAAGCCACGAATGGGAAGCGATATTAACGCAGATGCTGCCCTGGTCGATTACTATGAAGCTTGCCGCGTTTCAAGTGGATAAGAATTATTTCTACTCGATTACCCCAGATTCTGCAGCCACCGCTGAAATGAATGTCACGCAGCGACAGGATCGGCAGGTGGGATTGGGAATGACTCTTATGAAGCGCGCAACGCTGCGACATTTGCCAAAAGGTCTGACCATCTATTGTTCGGTCAATTATCTATCCAATCGCTCCAACGATCCTTATTTTGACTATCGGGGATTTGTTGCTGATGCTGGTTGCAGCTTTTCTTTTTGATCCAAGGAGGCAATAAACCATCATGGAGATGCTGAGACGTTGGCAACATGTTCATCCAAAATACATTTTGCTGATTTCCCTGTTGCTGATTTTGACCATGTTCCTATCCGCTTTTTTCGAATTAAGTCATTCCCGACGGGAAATCAATCATGTCATGGAAGAGGAAGCGGCTACGTTAATGGAAGCCATTTCTCAAGCCGGCGCTAATGCTATTGCTGCCAACCTGGAACTGGAAGGATTGCTGGAGGACAAACTGCTGTCGCTGCTGCAATTGCTAAATCGCCTGGAGCAACGCCAGCGATTGTCGCAGCAGGAACTGCGGCAAATCGCCACCGAAAATGGGCTAGAACTAGTCGCTTTTTTTGATCGAGGGGGGCATCAGGAATTGGTTAGCCGGCCAGATTTTGTAGCGAACGCCGATTCAGTACGGCAACTGGTGCAGCCGATTATTAGCGGCGAGGCGGAAATGTTCGTGATTGGTCTTACCACCCAATTGGGCCTTGCAGCACCCCAATTCGCTGCCGCGGCTCATCGAGGCAGTGGCGGATTTATCATTGCCAGCATGGCAGGGGAAACGTTGTTGCAGTTTCGCAAAGAAGTGGGAGTCGGCGTGCTGATGCAACAGATCAGCCGCTACCCGGGCATTGAATTCATTGTGCTCCAGGATGAAGACGGAATCATCCTGGCATCGGAAGGCATCTCCCGGCTGCCCAATATTCGCAGCGATGCATTTTTAATGGAGGCACTGCAACAATCTACCCTTTCATCCCGGCTGATCGAATTCGGCGGACAGCAAATCTTTGAATGTGTTCGATCATTCATTTTCAAAGGCGAAACACTGGGGCTTTTCCGCATCGGACTGAAAACGGATCATCTCAAGCAGGCCAGCAATCGGATGCAACGACGGCTCATTATCATGTCAGGAGTGCTGGGGCTGTTCCTCCTCATCGGGGTCAATTTTTTGACAATTAATCAAAATTATCAAACGATTCGACAGGCCTATCGGCGAATTCAAACCTATTCCAGTAGTATCCTGGAGCACATGGCGGACGCAGTCATTGCTATTGATCGCGATCAACGAATTTCACTATTCAATCATGCCGCCAGCGAACTGTTTGGTGTTGCTGTCGATCAAGTCATCGGGCAGCCATGCCAGCTTTGTTTTTCTGCCAATCTGGTGCCATTGCTCAATGCACTGCAGACAGGCGTAACTGTGAAGGACAGCGAGCATGACATTACCATCAATGGCCGGCGATTGATCATTTCCATCAGCACCTCGCTATTAAAAAATGAACAAGGGACCATCGAGTCGGCTTTCGCGGTCATCAAAAATCTGACGGAAAAGCGGCAATTGGAGGAAACCCTTCGTCGCAAAGAAAAACTTACGGCCATGGGGCAATTGGCTTCTGGAGTGGCGCATGAGATTCGCAATCCACTCAATGCAATTGGCATGATTACGCAGCGATTGGCACGAGAATTTGTGCCGCAAAGCGGCCATGATGAATATCGTGAACTGACCAAAATCGTAGTTTCTGAAGTGCGGCGAATCAATGACATTATCCAGCAATTTTTGAAATTTGCCCGACCACCGAAGCTGCATCTGGCCGCGACCAATGTGAATCTATTGATTGAGAATACGGTTAAACTGATGGCCAGTCAGGCCCAAGAGAAGAAAATCGAAATTATCACGTCTCTCAATTCCACCCCAGTTCTCATGATTGATCAAAACCAGATGCAACAGGCGTTGCTGAACATCTTGCAAAACGCCATCGAGGCGATTCCCGGGGAGGGCAAAATTACCATCAGCACGGCAGTGACCAATGAGCGGGAGGTTGGCATTCGAATTGCGGATTCTGGCATCGGAATGAATTCGGAGACCCAGAGCAAGATTTTCAATTTGTACTATACCACCAAGCCCCAGGGCACAGGATTGGGATTGAGTCTGGTGCATCAAATCATTTCGCAACACGAGGGCCGCATTGAGGTTGAAAGCGCTGTTGGCAAAGGGTCGACTTTTTCAATCTATTTGCCGATTTAAGTTTTCAAGCGACAGTTATCGGAAGGGACGTCAAAAGGATTCTTCATTTCGAGAGAATTATTGAATTATGGCTGGACATAGGATTCTGATTATTGATGATGAGCCTGCGCAGGTGCAGGCCCTGGCGGGATTTCTCAAAAAGAAAGGTTACGATATCCAGAGTGCATTCAACGGACAGGACGGCGTTCGACAAATTGAGCGACAAACCATCGATCTGGTGCTTACCGATTTCCGGCTGCCCGATATTGATGGCATTGAGGTGCTCAAACGCGTCCGCGAAATCAATCCCGACATCGATGTGATCATGATGACCGCATTTGGGAGCGTGGAAAGTGCCGTGGAGGCGATGCGGTCTGGTGCGGTGGACTATTTAATGAAACCGATTGATTTGGACCAGTTGGAATTGGTCATTGCGCGGGTACTGGAGCATAAGCAATTGGTGTCCGAAAATCGTCTGTTGCGCGAACAATTGGCCGAACGATTCAAGTTTGATCAAATCATTTCGATCAGCGAAGCGATGGAAGTGGCGATCAATATTGCTGGTCGAGCCGCACCCAGCAAAGCGACGGTGCTGATCACTGGCGAAAGCGGTACAGGCAAAGAATTGATCGCTCGGGCAATTCATCAGGCTAGCCCCCGAAGAAACGCTCCTTTTGTTGCGGTGAATTGTGCCGCGTTGGCTGAAAATTTATTGGAGAGCGAGCTTTTTGGACATGAAAAAGGAGCGTTTACCGGCGCGGATCGACAGCGAAAGGGCCGGTTTGAACTGGCCGAAAAAGGCACGCTGTTTATCGATGAAGTGGGCGAAATGCCGCTGACGACTCAGGTCAAATTGTTGCGGGTGTTGCAGGAGCAAACTTTTGAGCGAGTGGGCGGCACTGAATCCATTAAGGTGGACATTCGAATTGTTGCTGCGACCAATCGCAATCTGGAAGAGATGATTCAGGCCGGCCGCTTTCGGGACGATTTGTACTATCGGCTGAATGTGGTTCGCATTCATATCCCTCCATTACGTCAGCGCAAATCGGATATTCCGCTTCTGATCGACTATTTTTTGAAAAAATATGCCAGCGAAAACAAGAAAGATATCTCTGGTCTGTCACGGGAAGCCATGGATCAATTGATGAAATATGATTACCCCGGCAATGTGAGGGAGCTGGAAAATATTATTGAGCAAGCCGTGGTATTGAGCCGCAGTCCAATTATTACTGTGCAGGATTTGCCGCTAACCGTACGCAGTAGTCGCAGTGAAGCACCGTCGCGCGATCCGTTTGGCCAGGGCACATTTATCGAACGAGTGGAAGCATTTGAGCGGGCGTTGATCGATCAGGCCATGGAGGAAGCTCAGGGGGTGCAGGTGAAAGCTGCCAAAATTTTGGGGATCACCGAGCGCCACCTGCGCTACAAGCTGCAAAAGTACCAGATGAAATGAACTGAGTTCCATTTTCGATGAAAAAATACTCGCATACGCTGCTTTCATGAAACCCCTTTCGATTCGGATAGTCTAATGAAAAGACCAATTGAAAGGATCTTTTTCATGAAAATATATTTTGCCATTAGCGCTGCGATTTTGTGGTTCATCGCAAGCAGTTGTTCCCCAACGGGTCAACAGCTCAATGTCCCATCGCCTAAAATCGAAGAGGGGCCGCCGGCGATCTTGCAGAAACTCGAAGCGTCGATTATTAAAATTACCTGTTCCGCCTATTATGAAATTCAATATTACGCACCACCTCCGCCTAATGCATCCGTATCCCAGCAATCGTTGCTGACCAATAAAAAATTCACCACCAATTCAGTAGCTGGCACTGGCCTGATTATTTTTTCGCAAGCCAAAAAGATCCTGGTGCTGACCTGTGAACACATATTCAGCTTCCAGGATACCATTCGAACATACTATGCCGATGAAAACAATCAGCCCACCAATTATCTGCAATCGCTGGCGATCCGGTTTGGGCAGACGAGCTATGTCACCCATCGCGATGGAACCAGCAGTCGAGCCACGCTGGTGGTGGCTGATACGACCAATGACGTGGCCGTTCTTGAAACTGAGGCCGCAGCCAATGAATTGTCGGAATTTCCATTCCAGGAACGCCTGGCCAAAAAAACAGACATCCGCCTGGGGCAGGAAATTTACCTGCTGGGTTATCCCAAGGGCATTTTTATGGTCACTCGGGGCCTTGCTACACCATCGAAATACAAAACCAAATTCGTCGCTGATCTAACCTTCAATCGAGGATTCTCCGGCGGGGTCGCCATTGCTTATAATACGAATAGCCGGACGTTCGAATATATCGGCATGGCCACGGCAGCCTCCTATGATTCTGAATTGGTGTTGGCACCACCAGAGGGCCATCATGTTTCCGATCAAAACATGAAGTTGCCGTATCAAGACGATGTCTATCTAAAGGAATTGCGTCTGATCAATTATGGTATTACATTCATCACCAAAAGTGAAGTGATTGTGGATTTCTTATCTCGATCCAGCGAGAAGCTGAAGCAATATGGTTATTATCATATTGAGCCACTCATCAAATAAGATTTCGAAAGATAAATTCCGGTATGTCGGGTTTCAATTGGTGAGGCTTTAGATCTTTAATGAAAATCCAAAACGAAGATTTCTCCCATCAAACAGCTATTCGTCTCAACTCCAATTTTGAGGTTGCTTTTCGATGGTTTTTTTGTTATAATTATAAAGGTCATTCATCTAAATCTGGCAAACTGAGAGTTGCTTAAATAACTTTGAGAAAGGATTGAATTTGATGAAAGCGCTTATTACCAGCGGCGGCAAAGGCACTCGCTTGCGGCCATTGACTCACACCCAGAACAAACATCTCATCCCTATCGCCAATAAGCCAATCTTGCATTACGCGATTGAAACCGTGACCCAAGCCGGCATCAGCGAAGTGGGTATTGTTACCAATTCGGACTGCAGCGAAGTCCCTGATGCCATCGGTGACGGCAGTCGCTGGGGCGTCAAAATCACCTATATCCCCCAGGAAGCACCTTTGGGTTTGGCCCATGTGGTGAAAATTGCTGAGGATTTTATTGGCAAAGATCCGTTCATCTTTTATCTTGGCGATAATATGGTTGTTGGTGGCGTCAAGCGGTTCATTGAAGAATTCCAGCGCGATCATGTCAATTGCTTCTTGACGCTATCAAAAGTGAAAGACCCCGAACGATTTGGCGTGCCGGAAATTAAGAACAATCGCATTGTATCCATCGAGGAAAAACCAAAGCACCCCAAAAGCAAATACGCCGTGGCCGGTATTTATATTTACGACCATCATATCTTTGAAGCTGTCAACAATATTCAGCCGAGCGCGCGAGGGGAATTGGAAATTTCCGATGCCCATCAGTATCTTATCGATCATGGCTATCAGATCGGCTATTCGGAAATCACCGGCTGGTGGAAAGATACCGGTAAGCCCATCGACCTGCTGGAGGCCAATCGATTGGTGCTGGAGCATCAGGAAGCTCGTATCGATGGCGTATTGGATAAAACCTCTTACCTCGCCGGCAATGTGATTGTCGAGAAAGGAGCGACCATCAAGAATAGCCAAATCCGCGGACCGGCCATTATTGGGAGCGACACAATAATCGAAAATAGCTATATTGGGCCATTTACCTCGATTCATAACAATTGCTATATCCGTAATAGCGAAATCGAATTCAGTATCGTATTGACCAATTGCCAGATATTAGACATCGGTGGGCGAATCGAGAGCAGTTTGCTTGGCACCGATGTTCAAATTATCAAAGTGACCTCAAAACCGATCTCGCATCGCTTTATTATCGGCGATCAAAGCCGAATCGAACTGGTTTGATTGGGAATAAATGAAAAAAGTCTTGTTTCTATGTTATTATTTTCCGCCCATGGGCATGGGGGGAACCCAACGCTCAGCCAAATTTGTGAAATATCTGCCCCATTTTGGCTGGGAACCGCTGGTGATCACGGTCAAGGATATCCGCTATTACGCGCATGACGAAAGCTTGCTGCAGGAGTTGGCTGGTCGCCAGATTGAACGCACCGAATCGTTGGATCCGTTGCGGTTGTTGGCGCGCGTCCGTAAAAGTAGACCAGCCAAATCAGCCCAAGCCGGCGCCGGCAAAACCAACCCGCTGCTTAATTGGCTCAATCGCATTGTCGGTGGCTGGTTGTTAATTCCCGATTCCAAAATTCTCTGGCTGCCGTTCGCGATTCGACGTAGCCTGTCATTAATTCGTGCGCATAAAATTGACGTTGTTTACACTACCTCCCCGCCGCAGTCGGCGCACCTGGCCGGCTTATGCCTGAAAGCCATCGCCGGCGTCAAATGGGTAGCCGATTTTCGAGATGATTGGACCGGCGGCGAAAGTCAGCCCAGCCCGACCTCATGGCATCGGTTCATCAACCGCTTGCTCGAGAAATGGGTGCTGAAATCTGCTGATCAGCTCGTGGCGATGTGTCAGCATCTGGCCAATTCGCTCTGGAAAAAAAGCGGTCATTTTGCGCTCAAACGAAAAGTGGCTGTGTTGATGAATGGTTATGATCGGGATGATTTCCAGGATGCCCTATTGTTGGTTGCCAACGATAGGTTCACCATCACCCATTGCGGCGCGATCACTCGAGTGAGCGATCCAGAACCCGTTTTGTTAGCAATTCAAAAATTGTTTCAACATCATCCTGGGTTGAAGAACGAGATCGTTGTCCAGTTCATCGGCACAGATTTATATGGCCGATTTAAGGCGCTGACCCGGCAGTTGCAACTGGAAAATAGCATCTGGCCATTGCGCTATTTGCCCCACCGGCAGGCAATCCAGGAGATCATGCGCTCGCATCTATTGGTGCTGACGATTTTCAAAAAGACCGGGGAAGAGATCATTACTGGCAAAGTATTTGAATATCTGGCTTCGGGCAAGCCGATTTTGATGATCGCTCAGCCCGGGGAGGTCGCCCGCATTATCCAAACCCATGGTCGCGGAACCGTTGTTGATAATGCCGATATTGCAGGAATTCAAACCGCTATTCTCGATTACTTTAAGCAATTCAAAGCCGGCTGTCTGCCCGTGGCGGCGCCTCTTTCGCTACCGCAATTCGATCGCGAAGCGCAAGCGGGCCGACTGGCGGCCATATTCGATCAATTGGTCAAAACAGATGTAACTTAGCAGTGAAAGGCAGCAACTTTGCAGTGGCAGGGAAGACTTTTTAGCATTTTAATAATGAGTTATTGTTTGATGTCTCGGGGCTTGGCGCAGGAATATGCCTGGCCGACAGATGCCAGCCATTTTTTGACATCTTCATTCGCGGAATATCGCCCCGGGCATTTTCATGCAGGCGTCGATATCAAAACCTGGGGCCAGGTCGGCTATAAGGTTTTTGCGGTACGCGATGGCTACATCGTTCGCATTTCAGTGTCACCTTTTGGTTATGGCAAGGTGATCTATCAAAAGCTGGATACTGGCGAAACCGCCATTTATGCCCATCTGGATCACTTCAATCCGCAATTGGAGCGCTTCGTGAAACAGGAGCAAAAAAAGCAGGGTGCCTATCGTATCAATGAATACCTAACGCCAGACCTGTTTCCAGTGAAAAAAGGAGATGTGATTGGCTACACCGGCTCGACTGGCATCGGTAGCCCGCACCTCCATTTCGAGCTGCGCGATCGAAATAATGCACCGATGAATCCATTTCTGGTAGGATATAAAATTCTGGACACCATTCCGCCTCTGGTTAGTGCTATCAGCCTCACTCCGCTGAACGTCCAGGCGCGGGTAAATGCCGATGTTTTGCCGCTCATCCTGAAACCGGTTCGAAATGCCAGTGGAAATTATGCCCTGGCTACCGTACCCCTTATTTCCGGCAAAGTTGGGGTGGCGATTGACTGCTTCGATCAGGCCAATGGTGTCGACAATACCTTTGCTGTTTATCGCGTCAATTTTTATGTTGATGGCAACTTGCAGTTTGCTGCGGTTTACGATCGTTTCAGCTATGATGAAACGCATTATATCGATTTAGACCGTGACTATCGTTTGCTGGCTCGAGGGATTGGCATTTTTCAAAAGCTTTACAAAGAGGAGTTGAATCGGCTTCGATTTTATTCACCTGTGGGCGCCGACATTGGGATATTGGACTGCGCCCCCCATCTGCCAGGAGAGCAATCCAGCCAGGGTCGATTGGGTGCGGGAATGCATCAATTCCTGGTCGAAATCGCGGATTTCTTTGGCAATACGACATCGGTGACCGGGAAATTTGTTGTCGGAAAAATTCCCTCATTGAAAGCCGACTATCGTTGGGAAGCTGCAGCGGGACGACTGGTGGTGGCGGTGGCAGCCGCTGATAGCGCTGATCTGGCGGATGTGAAATTTTCGCTGACTGGCGATTATGGCCGGTCGTGGCGCGGCCTCGTGCCCATTGTCATTGGCTCTGATTCCTCTGGGCCTGATGGTTTCGTGAGAAATTATACCAGCAAGTTGTTCCGGCCGGGGACCCTGCTCAAAGTACAATTACAAGCCGATCATCTGCAATTTTCTTCTCCATCATTTTATTATTTGGACGATAGCAACCGCACCGCGCCTGACGCTGCCGAATTAAGCCTGGAAAAAGATTTTTATGATGATTATATGCGCTTGAAAGTAGTGGCCAATGGCCCATTGCGAGGTTTGCCCCGAGTGACCGTGCAACAAACCGGCGCTTTAGCCGCCGACGTGTCGATGTGGCAACTTGATTTGCATGAATTCTGTGGCGTCTATGCTTTTGAACCCGCCAAGAGCGGTCCCCTAACCATTGCGGTCCAGGCACACAATCTGCTGGGGCAAGAACTGCTGCGCTATGATCAGTTTGACGTCCAAACGGTGCAACCCGGCCGGGGTGGAAAAATCATTTCGCAAAATGGTGATTGCAAACTGCTCTTCGAACGCGGTGCCGTGTACAAGAATCTTTATCTGCGTCTGGTTGAACTGCCGCCACTGGCTGATGCTGCCTACGAGGCAATCGGCTCGATTTTTGAGCTGCATCCGCAAGACGTTCCGCTCAAAGAAAGCGGATGGCTGGAACTAAAATATCCTGCTGAAGACCCCCTCCCTGAGAAATTGGGCATCTACTCTCGAAGCAAAAACGGCTGGAAATTTGTTGGTAATCAGCTTGATCGAAACAAAGGCACGCTTCAAGCGCGAGTCTCGAATCTGGGTGCGTTTACGTTAATTCGAGACACGATCCCCCCTTCTGTTGTCATTACATTTCCCACCGATGGGGCGACAATGAACAATCGCCAGCCTACTTTGACAGCGACGGTGTCTGATCGTCTTTCCGGCATTGCCAGTGAACGCTCGATAGTTATGAAACTGGATCAATTGGAAGTGATTGCCGAATACGATCCTGAAGACAAAAAAATTAACTACACTCCAGATGAGCCACTGTCGCCTGGGGAACATACGCTCTCCGTCCGGGCGACCGATAACTGCAATAACACCACACTCGTTAAACATCGATTTAGTGTCTTGAAATAGTACTGAACATCGAGCTGGCTCGGGACGCGCCAGTCGCGCAAGATGGACTTTGGCGTTGGCTTGAGGGTTCGATTCAAGCAAAGGGCATAATATTGCCACTGCTTTGAGCTTCGTTTATTGCAGATGGTCCGATTGACTACCACTTTGGCCTGACCTTAATTTTTATTTCAATTGCTATCTTACAATCCTGGGGCATGAAATTCTTCGGGAAATCTTTCATTGCTATTTTTATTTCAAAGGAAAAGCTAAGTTAGAAAATAAGCATGGGACGCAAGATGAGGTCTTGTTGCTGGTTGCGGCTGAAACTGCATGCGAAGCAATTTTAACATTTGTGGTGATAATTCGATATTCTCTGCGGTAACTCTACTACAAGCTGGTGGCCTCAGATCAATCATTGCAGCGGAGCGCTAAAATATTTTATTTAAATCTTTAAAAAATTGAGCCATATTTTGCGATGCAAAATGTTACAATTTGGCATTAAATTTGAATCTCATATTGAGTGGAAAGTGACACGAACCATCAAAATGAGGAGGAAAAATGCCATGAATGACTTTGTAGCCGTCTATGAAAGATTCGCAAAGGGGGTGAAAAGAATGCTACGCTATCTTTTCTTGCTGTTCTTTGCGTTCGTGATGTTAATTGTCCTGCTGCTCTTCGGCATCATTAATCATGTGATCAAAATCGATTTGACGCCAAACAACGAATCGATGCCATCCCGTGAGATCGAGCGTGGGCCATATTATCTGGAGCGGCTGCAGGAGCCCATTCCACCTTCGAGAATGGATGATCGCTACTTTGACTGGGTGAAGCATCCCATTGAGCGCGGGGAGACGCTTTTCGACCTGGAAAAGAAATATGGCACCAATTGGAAAGTGATCGGTAGGGTGAACCGAATTGAAGACCCTCTGCGGCTGGATGTCGGGCGTATCGTCTACATTCCGGTTAAAAAAGTTGAAAGTTAATCTGGTCTGGGTTGTCGGAATCGGAGATTAACCAGTCAATTCAGATTGCTTGACTGCTTTTCAGAATTGAATTTTGAGTTTGAATAGCTTAGGAGATGCGGACGTGGACAATAGAACGAAAAGCCACCGGTTCTGCTAATTTTTTGCATTGAACCGGTGGCTAAGTAATTGGACCGAGTATTGGCAACGATCTTGATCGCACAAAAAGACCCGATCAATGCAATTGAATTTTTATTGAACTGCTGATTTTCAAAAGCTCACTTTCCCAGAGCCATCCCCTACAATCTACGGCAATGCCCATTTTATCTTCGCCGATGTTAGACTCAATTCTCGCGATAGCAATTTATTTTTTACTTGATTTTTAAATTGTTAACTTTTATATTGTGATTGGAGGCAGAATGAAGAGATAATTGGAGGGAGGAAATTGTCTAACAATAACATGATTTTCAGCCTGGACCTGGGCAAAAGCTCGATTTCCGGGAAAAGCCACTCGCAGAACGAGGATTTGATCGGCTATTATTTTCCGCAAGAAATTGAGGCGCTGTTGCTGCGCGGCCAGATGTTAGTTATTGCTGATGGCAGCGGTGCCGAGGGCGCCGGAATTACGGCCGCCAAGCTGGCTGTGCAAACTGTCATTGCAGAATATTTTGATAGCCCGTGGGTCGGTTCGGTGCCAGAAATGCTGATTAAGGCGATTAGCAGTGCCAATCTTGCCGTTTATGATACCAATATTGAGTCTCGGCCCGCGAATCGGTTGTCCTGTTCCCTCACGGCCGCAGTGGTGCATCAAGAATCGCTGCATCTGGCCCATGTAGGTTCCTGTTGCGCCTATTTTTTGAGTGGCAGTCGCTTGGAGAAACTGACGCAGTGCCATGCCATCGAGGTCAGCGAAAGCAGTCGGCTGCCAGATGATGAATTAGCGCTGGTACGGGCATTAGGGCTCAGCGAACAGGTGCAGGTGGATCTGGTCGAGCGAAAACTGCAGATCGGCGATGCGGTACTGCTCTGCACCGATGGCGCCTACTCTACTTTTTCAGAGCCTGAGTTGCAAGCGCTGGTTTCCTTGCCAACGTCTCAGAGTATTTGCGATGCCATTGTCAAACAGGCGGCTGATCGACAAAACAAAGATGACGCCACGGCGCTGATGGTAAAAATGAAAAGCATCAAACGTATCGATGCCGCGGAGGAGCTGCCTCCACCGAAGATCGAAACGCCAGGAGAGCCCCCTGCACGGCAAATTACCATCAAAGGCGTTCGTTATCGATCTCCGGTTCGGATCAGCGAAATGCCGCCGGAAGAAAAACAGTCGGTGAACGATTTTGCCCAGGATCGAGAACTCCGGCGGCCTATGGTGAAACGAAAAGAAGGCGGGCGGTCAGCTCCCAACGTCCCATTGAAATCTATCTTGAAAACCGTGGGCACGATTCTGGCCGGTTTATTGCTCATTTTTTTGATTTTTCAGTACGGCCCCCAACTATGGTTTTCGCTCACTGCACCTTCAATAGAGGAGCCGAGCCAGAAACAGCAAGTTCCTCCCACAAAAACCGATCAAGAGCCTGCATATACCGAGGAAGGCGATCAAGCGCTTCCCCCCAGCGAAGACGAATCAGGCTATGAACCGACGCCAGCGCTCGAAGAAACTCCGGCTATCACGCCTGCTGGCACTTCGCTCCAGATAGCCGTGCTCGATGGCACCTTTCAGCCAAAATTGGATCTGGCTAGCTATCTAAATGATATGAAAAGCCTTTCTTCGACAGACAAAATCAATAAGATAAAATCAACCATTCGCTTGAAAAAGTCGAAAATTATCTGGCGACGCGGACTGGATGCCAATAAGGATCAAGCGATTCAGGAACGGGTCGCTGCCTATCAACGATTGTTTGCGCGCTATTTCCAGATCAGTCCGGAAACGCACCCATTGGATTTAACTCTGGTGCTGGGTGCCAATTTTAAGCTTCCTGGAGTCAAAGGGGGCAGCCCCGCAACGGCTCCAGTAGAAAATTGTTATCTTGAAATTCTAAACGGTTCTCCGCTTACCGGCCTGGCTGCACGTATGAACCAAATACTGGATGGTCAGCCGCTGGAAAATGAGAAGATCGTAGTGGTCGATTATCGCAATGCAGATAAAAAGAACTATCCCAGCACGTTCATCCAGTGTCCAGCTTCACAAAATAAAAAGGCTCTGGCGTTGAAAAAGCGCCTTGGTACACCCGTTCAAATTTCCAATGCTGCATCGTTTGATATTAAGATTTTGATCGGGACAGATATTACATTATAAGAACCGCAATCCGTCGCTGATAAGGTACTGGTTGGACTGGCTTCAGAAGTCGTGTATGCGGCGTTTAGTCGTAATGAACAAAATTCACAACGGAGACATGTCATTGCGGAAAATCAGTTGGATTGTTTTCTTCTTGATGCTTATCAATATTTGTTGTTCCCAGGAAACGACTTCGCCTCCGATCAAATTCGGAATTGATGTGTTGCTGGATCGCGAACTGGAGGTAATTCAAAACCAGCGGGTCGGATTGATTACCAATCAAACCGGAGTTGATGCCAATGGCACGCATGTCATCGATTTGCTTTTTCGCGCACCGGGCGTGAAGCTGGTGGCACTGTTTGCCCCAGAGCATGGCATTCGGGGAGATGTTGAAGGCGGCGCCACCATCAATGATCAGCAGGATCCTCAGACCGGAGTACCAATTTTTAGCATCTACGGCGCTACCAACAAGCCAACCCCTGAGATGCTCGCTGGTGTTGATGTGCTGGTTTTTGATATTCAGGACGTGGGCACGCGGTTTTATACTTATATCAGCACCATGTCGCTGTGCATGGAGGCCGCTGCAGAGAACAATATCCACTTCGTGGTCCTCGATCGGCCCAATCCGATTACTGGCGCCATGGTCGAAGGTCCGGTGCTGGAACCAGAGCATGCATCGTTTGTTGGCATACATCCTATTGCACTGCGACATGGAATGACGATCGGAGAACTGGCGCAGATGTTTAATGAGGAAGGCTGGTTGGCCAACGGCGTGCGGTGTCAGCTGACGGTTATCCCGCTGGAACATTGGGATCGCCAAAGCTGGTATCCGGAGTTAGGCTGGCGTTGGATTAAGCCCTCGCCGAATATGACATCGCCGACCACTGCTTTGCTCTATCCGGGAATCGGCTTGCTGGAGGCCTGCAACGTGGCCGAAGGCCGGGGAACGCTGCGACCATTTGAGAATATTGGTGCTCCCTGGTTAGATCACAATGCTCTGGCCGAGCTGCTCCGGCAGGAGAATATACCCGGCATCAAATTCGACACCACTTCGTTTGTTCCAATTGATCTGCCTGGCATGGCAATGAATCCAAAATATGAAGGCCAGCGTTGCCATGGCCTGGCGTTTAGCATTACTGATCCGCATCGTTTCCCCGCGGTTTCATTCGGCCTGCATCTCATCTGTGCGATCAAAAAATTACACCCCGATAAGTTTGCCTGGAAATCGCCGCGCAGTCCGCTGCTGATGTTTGGCGACGATGAAACGCCGCAGGCGATTGATAAGGGGAAATCGGCGCGTGAAATTCTTCAGAGCTGGCAAGCCAAATTGGAGGCCTTTAAACAGCTTCGGGAAAAATATTTGCTTTATAAATGATGGGGCTATTCGGAATAGGGGTATTGATAAATTTTGCCATGTGTTCGACATGTGCGGTGGCTTTCCTCCCGAAAGCAATACGTGGGGGCAAGAACTGAATATGCTGCGGTTTTAATTCTGCTGGTTTTCCTTTCGGAATGCAGTGGAGAAAAGATTTGAAATGACATGAATTTTGGGGACGAAGCCAGCCGCTGGCGGCTGAAAGCGAGGCTGTATCGAATTTTTCGATCTCATTTTCCATTCAACCTGATTGTTAGCAGAGAGAACCAGAATCTGCAACACGTGCTGCAATCGATTGCTATTGACGCGCGCCGGATTGCCGTCGATGTGGGCACCGGGGCTGGCAATGTGCTTACCTGCCTATGCAGCTTTGGAAAGGTGATTGGTATCGATAGCAATTTTTCCATGTTGCAACTGGCGAGACAAAATTTTCCCTCCACCTGGCTGATTCAGGGCGATGCCGTGCGGTTGCCGCTGAAGCCGGCAGTTGATCTGGTGGTTGCTGTTGGATTGGCGGAATACTTGCGAGATGCAGATCTTCTATTTGCCGAAGCTCGACGCATCCTGTCTGCCAATGGATATTTGATGATCACCTCTGCGCCGCCAGGTCTGTGGACCCATTTGCGCCGGCTATTGGGACATCGGCTTTTTCCCAGGACTGCAGCCATGATGGTTGCCCTCGGTAGCCGAAATAATTTTCGGCTTCAGCGCCAGATGCGAACGATGATGCAAGTGCAACTGCTATTTCAAAAAGTTTAACTCCTGGACATAGCTCAATGACTGTGAATGCCATGAGACCAAACGTCGAAATGCCGAAATCGCCGCTGCGTTTCGAGTTTATCAGTGAAATGCTGGTGGACCGCAAGAAGGCCGCCCGGCCTCCAAAATCCAGTCTGGAACGATTGATCTACAACTCTGAGAATATCTCCCATTTGCTTGCCTCTCGAAGTGATCTCAAGTCATTACGGTTTGATGAACTGGAGTTGCTACGCGAAATTCGCGACCTAGTGGATTCCGACCCCAAGAAGTTTGAGCACATTAAGAATCCAGTGGAATTTCGGCGCGAAATTCGTATCAAAGTGCTGCCAAAATTCCTCACGCGGGACTTCATACGGATAACGCAGGAGAAGCTGCTTAATGAACTCCTCAAAGTCAGCCATGGCGGTATTGAGCAGGATTCGCTGATGACAGCGCTAGTGTTTTTGCAATCCCATACCGATCTCGGCTTGCCAGTGGAAGACAATCCGCTATGGGAGATTATTTTCAATCTCTCCCTCAAAGATGGCTTGCGTTTTATCGACTCGCTCACAGTGTTACTGGAGGGTCTCGATAGTTTAAAGATCAAAGACCCGGAGTTACTCACACGCGACCCGATTATTTTGCAAAAGACGCGCCAAATTTGCCAGTGGCCGATTTTCTGGAAGCTACTCATCGAGCACAAAGAGATCGTTCCCTTCGAGGGAATCGTTTCAGCGTTGTTGCGTGGAGATGTGGTGATAGAAATTTACTTCGACGAACTGGTGCATCTGCCCTTTTATTTGCACCAGCTTTTTGCACCGGCGCTGAATGATCCCCAATTTCTATCGGAAATGGTTACCGATCAACAACAAGAGGAACTGGCGCGGCAGCTTTATGGTGCTATTTTAAAGAGTGCCGAAAAAGATCTCCCTCCGCTACTGCCCACGTTAATCAAGCGGCTGGAAAAACTGCGGCCTAAAGCTGCTGCCGGAGAACGGGAGGAGCAGATCGCTATCGCTATCGATGCACTAAAGACCAAAAACCACCTGGCGAATAATATCTTTCTGATTACATTGCTGGCTGCAAAAATCAGCATGCGCAAATACTGGGAAAACCAACGGGACCGCTTTTTTTTCTTTACTATTTTAAAGGACCCGCTGGATCCTAAGAACTATTTCGATTATGGTCATATATTGTTAAAGCAGCGGCATATTAAAACCGCCGAACAGCTTTTTGAGTGTGCCATCGAAATCGGTCCCGATAGCTTTTGGGGATATTGGGGGCTTGGTACCTGCTATTTGAAAAGCCAGAAACTGGAAAAAGCCGATAATTTGCTGGAGACCGCCTTGAAATTGGTGCAGCAATTGGAAATACAGGAACCGCTACAATTTCGTCGGGAATTATTTTTAATCAAAGATGAATTGAAGCGAGTTCGAGAGAAAAAGGTGAAGCAACAGGCGAGTCAACAGTTGCAGATCGATATGTTTGCTGCTTAGTTGCTATGAATTATGGCCCATAGCCATCAGCAAATTTCGACACAAGAACAAGCGATGGGGAGAAAACTATTTTTAAGCGGTATCAAAAATATGTTGCTATTTTTGTAACAATTGTTTAATTTGGTTTAGTCAAAAATTCTATTCCTGGTTATAAGACAACTGCATCTTGCCCTTCTGCCTACGCTGCATCCACGATGTAGTTATTGCATCTACACAACATATTAATCAAACACGAGGTGGATGTATGAGAAAATGTTTGACAATGCTCGTGATCATTGTTGTTTGGGTGACCATCAGCTTCGCGCAGACAACGGAACAATGGTTTTGGCAGAATCCAAAACCACAGGGCAATCCGCTTCACGACATCTGGCTGTTTGATAGTCAAACTGCTATTGCCGTTGGCGACGTGGGTACGGTTATTACCACCAGCAATGGAGGCCAAAATTGGAGCGTGGCCCATTATTGTGGCGGTAGCAGCAGCAATCTGCTGGCGGTCTTTTTTGTCAATCGCAATACTGGCTGGGCAGGTGGCACCAACGGCAGCATATTAAAAACAACCGATGGCGGCAACACCTGGTCAGCGCAGACCATTCCCGACGTAGCCGAAATTCGAGGGCTATATTTTCATGACAGCCTAAATGGCTGGGCAGTTGGCTATAAGATTAAGTCCAATGAAAAAATCGGCGTCATTCTCAATACGGCTGATGGCGGCCAGAATTGGACAGTAGTTGAAAATGCCCACGCCAGTGTATTAAACGCTGTTCAGTTTGGTAATCAGAATCTCGGCTGGGCTGTGGGTAGCAAATATGTAGTTGCTCCCCAGAATCCTGAGGACATCATTTTAAAAACGGATGATGGAGGGCATACCTGGACCCCCATTTACACGCGGCTGACGAAAGAATTGTTTTCCATCTCGTTTATCGATGCCATGCAGGGTTGGGCGGTCGGCGACGGCATCAACACGCCGGGAATAATCCTCTACACGGCTGATGGTGGGCTGACCTGGAATCAGCGATCGCAAACTTCACCCACCATCCCCTTGTGGTCGATTGCTTTCAAAGATGCCAATGTCGGTTGCGCAGTTGGCAAAGACGGTGCCGTCTATCGGACCGACGACGGGGGAATAACCTGGAAAGCTGGGATCACCGATGTGCTGCGCAATTTGAATGCGGTGCGCTTTACAAACACGAATATTGTGATGGCCGTTGGCAATGCTGGCGTGATCATTCGCTCGGAAGATAATGGTTCTGTCTGGCAAGAAAATAGCACGGGGACCGCGGCCTGGAATTTCTACGGTGTAAATTTCGTGGATGAAAATACCGGCTGGGTAGTCGGCCCAAACAAGACCATCCTGAAAAGCAGCGATGGCGGCCAAAATTGGGCTGCCCAGACAACTCCAAGCTCAGAGACGCTTTATGATATATTCTTTGTTGACGATCACTGTGGCTGGGCCATTGGCGAATGGGGACTCATTTTGCACACCATTGATGGGGGAAGCAACTGGCTTCCTCAAGATGCAAATACACGATTCTTTCTGAATGCTTGTTTTTTTAAAGATAAAGATACTGGCTGGATTTGTGGTGGCAATGTGTCGGCCGATTCCTCCATCATTTTATACACAACCAACGGAGGTACAAACTGGAGCCGCCAAAATTGTTCGGTAATGGCAACGCTTCATGATATATATTTCCTCAACGATAAGCGTGGCTGGGTTGTGGGCGAAAATGGGGCGGTACTGAATACTGAGAACGCCGGGGCCAACTGGACGTTCGTGGCAACTGGTCGCACCGAGAAATTCTATTCCGTCTTTTTTATCAATGATACTACCGGCTGGATTGGCGGCAATTCAATCTTGAAAACCACGGATGGTGGCAAAAGCTGGCGCGAGCAGATCACCTATGCTGAGCCGGATTATATTCGCAAAATATACTTTCTCAATCCGCTGGTGGGTTGGGCGGTGAAGCAAGGATTGGAAGGGGCGCTGCTCAAAACGATGGATGGCGGAGCTACCTGGGATAAGCTGGATATCGGAACTGCTAACAGCTTATACGACATCTCGATCATTGATGAGAATATGGGCTGGGTTGTTGGAACATATAGCACGATACTCAAATCCGTTGGTCTGATTGTGCCAGTGGAACTGAGCTTGTTTGATGCGCTCTGGAGAAACAGCCGGGTGGAACTGAACTGGACCACTGTTAGCGAATCAAATAATTATGGCTTCGCGATCGAACGACAAAGTCCAGGTTCGGCCATCTGGCAAAAGATCGGCTTTGTGCCGGGCCACGGAACAACCATGGAACCCCATCATTACAATTTTACTGATCATCCCATCGGAAATGGTACGTTTGGCTATCGCCTCAAACAAATTGATGCCAATGGCGCTGTTCAATTTTCACCCACGCGCGAGGTGATTGTGCCGGCCAGGTTTGTGCTATATCAGAATACACCCAATCCATTTAATCCTGAAACTACCATCCAATTTGAATTGGCGATTAGCTCCCAGGTGACACTGGAGCTCTATAATTTGTTGGGGCAGAAAGTGGCGACTATCCTGGACGAGCAAAAAAGTGCTGGCTACCACAAGATAATTTGGGCGGGCAAGGACGACTGGGGGCGGCCACTCAATTCCGGGGTGTATTTTTATCGCTTGAAAGCAGGCAATTTTGAGGCGACAAAAAAGCTGGTATTGATCAAGTAATAGCGCCGGCTGGGCCGGCGGCTGGACAATCCATCGCGCCAGGCTACTGAGGATGTGCGGGCAGCCCTGCTGCCATTGTTATAGATGCGCCTGGCCAGCCCGCTGTAAATGCATTTGTAAGGCATAATCCAACTGCTAAAGTGGATAAAATCCATTTTGCAGTTGGATTTTTTTTCCTTTCACCTGCAAAATCACTGGTTCAAAGAAATGAGGGATGTGAGGAGCTATCAAAAATTTATTTATTTTTCTGTGTGATCCGAGTTCTGTGGTCTAAAAAGCTGGCATACAGAATTGAAAATTCGAGTTTGAGCCTAGTTGTGGCATCGACATTGATCTTATTAGAGGTTTTTTCACAAAGACGCCAAAAAACCACTTGACTTTGTACTTATTTTAAATTATATTGAATCTAAATTAGAGTTGATTACTAATTCAAAAAAAGATCAAAATGGAAAAATACAAACAGATTTTATTTGAGCGCGGGATCAAGCCTACCTTTCAACGCATAAAGATATTGGAATATCTGGATAAAAATCATTCCCATCCAACCGTAGATATGATCTACGCAGCGCTATACAAGAAAGTCCCCACGCTATCCAAAACCACGGTCTACAATACATTGGATATTTTTCGGAAATATCACCTGGTGGATGTATTGACCATCACTGAATCGGAAATCCGCTATGAATATATTATACAGCCGCATCATCATTTTTATTGTCGTCAATGTGGCAAAATAATCGATCTGGATGTTACCTGTGTCTATCAGGAAGAGATGTGTGTAGAGGGACATCGGATTGAGAGTATTCATGGATATTTTAAAGGCATTTGTAGCGAATGTCTCCTAAAAGCTGAACACGCCAATTCATAATGGAGGGAGTATTGTATGATAAATGAACAAGCATTGGATATCATTAAGGGTGCGATTTTGCTGGAACGAAAGGGTAAAGCCTTCTATGAGGTCACGGCCCGCAACACTTCCAGCGAAGCTGTACGAGAGGTTTTCGAAACCATGGCGGCAGAGGAAGGAAAACATATTGACATTTTGTCGCGACACTACGAAAGCCTGGTGCGGGCGGGAAAATTGTCGAAACTAAGTTACGATAAGACCCCCGATGCGATCAGCAACACGGTATTGAGCCAAAAAATTCGCGAACAAATTACTGCTGCCAGTTACGAGGCCGGGGCTATTACTGCCGCCATGGCTATGGAAGATAATGCGGTCAGATTCTACTCGCAACGCGCCCAGGCTACGCAGGATAGTCTTGAAAAAGAGCTGTTCGATTGGCTGGCTAACTGGGAAAAAACCCATTTACAATTTTTAAGTGAACTGGATAGGGCGCTCAAAGAGAGCGTATGGTATGATAATCGGTTCTGGCCTATGGCTTAAGCGGCTATTGGCTGAGCTATTGGTATATGATCTGATATGCGTTCTGCCATCGATGGTCGAGATAGACAATAATCAACCTAACATAAAGATTCACACCATAAAATGGAGAGGTTAGTCATGAAAAAGATGACCGAAAAATCATTAAGTGAAGCTTTCGCGGGCGAATCCATGGCGCACATGAAATACCTTGTCTTCAGTGATGTTGCTGAGAATGAAGGTTATCCCAACATTGCGAAGCTATTCAAAGCCATCGCCTATGCTGAACAGGTTCATGCGACCAACCATGCCCGGAATCTTGGATACATTGGCAAGACAGAGGAGAACTTGCAGACCGGCATCAACGGCGAAAATTTTGAGGTAGATGAAATGTATCCGGCTTATGATGCCATTGCCAAATTGCAGCATGAAAAAGGCGCGGAAAAATCTATCTACTACGCGGTCGAAGCTGAAAAAATCCACGCTGCCTACTACCAGGAAGCAAAAGAAAAAGTCAAACAGGGTAAAGATTTTGCGCTAAAAACTGTTTATATCTGCCCGGTGTGTGGTTATACTCAAATTGATGGCGAACTGCCGGATAAGTGTCCGGTATGTGGCGTTAGTAGCAGCAAGTTCAAGAAATTCTAACCGAAAATCGCATTACCCGAATTGTCGTGGCGGATTCCATTGGTTTTTTAAAGTGGAATCCGTTTTTTGTTTAATGGAAGGAGGGGAAAAGATATCGGATCATTGGGGCGGCAAAATTGAGCATCGGAGCGAAGGGCCAAAGACTAATGAGAAAGCGAACTGGGGGGGGGCAATACTAAATCTGCTCGCTGCCGACGAGATGTTGCTCATGGGGATTAAAAGACAATTGATTTTATAATCGAACATTTTAACATCGTTGTAATGCGATATAGCTTGCTGAATCTATTTGGATTTTCCAACATCTAAAAAGTAAAATTGAAAACGGATTATGCAATAAGTTCAGGAGGCAATTTTCAATGAAACGATTAATAACGGTTTTAATGATGGCATGGCTGGGGATCGCTTATTCCACTCGGGCAGTGTCGTCGGATGAGCAGACGGGAGATCAAAATATGAAAGCAATCTATGATTTCACGGTGAAAGATATTGATGGCAAGGACCAAAAACTGGAACAGTATAAGGGACAGGTGGTGATGATTGTGAATGTAGCCAGTCGATGTGGTTTTACTCCACAGTATGCCGGGCTGCAAAAACTCTACTCAAAATATAAGGATCGCGGTTTTGTGGTCCTGGGTTTTCCAGCCAATAATTTCATGGGACAAGAACCCGGCAGCAATGAGGAGATCAAACAATTCTGTTCGGTTAATTATCAGGTGACCTTTCCGATGTTTTCCAAAATTTCGGTGAAAGGAAAAGACATTGCTCCATTATATCGATACCTAACCGATAAGGCAACTAATCCTGAATTTGCCGGAGATATTAGCTGGAATTTCAATAAATTTTTGATTGACCGTCAGGGAAAAATTGTGGCCCGATTTGGATCGCGCACTACGCCGGAGAGTGATGAGGTGATTCAAGCCATCGAGAAGGCGTTAGCCTATCCGGAATAAAATTTGGAATACACAGATTAATCAAAATAAAAAATTGAAGGAGATAGATATCATGATTCACATGTTGGAAGTTGTTGGCATATCAAATATGAGTTTTTCTGATGCGGTGAAAAGCGCAGTAAAGAAATTACTGGAAGGCGGCAATAAGCTGTATTGGTTCGAAATTGTTGAGCAGCGAGGCGCTGTCAAGGGGAATGAGATTGAATATCAGGTGAAATTAAAAGTGGCCGCAGAAGCGAAGTAACTTGTAGTACTGACCAATGGTTTTACTGACCGGTCGCTGCGAGCGACCGGTCAGTTTTTATTTTCTAAAGAGTAGCTTCACAACCCAGGCGCTGATAGATACTCTCGAGTTCTGCTTCGGCTTCAGCGATGATTTCAGCGAACATTTCCTTCATGGGTTGAACTTTATTGACCAAACCCACGCTTTGTCCGGCCATGAGTGATCCATAATCCACATCGCCATCCTGCACTGCTCGGCGCAACGCGCCGACCCAATAATTTTCCACCTGGTACTGCGCATCTTTTTTGGTGATTTCCCCCCGACGATGTTTTTGAATCAAATCCATTTGGAGATCGGCAAATTCAGCCATGCCTTTGTTGCGAATAGCACGCACGGCCACAACGTTCAACTCGGAACCGACAGCCGGCGTGGCCACGGCATCTCGGGCCTTGGCTTTGATAAAGGCTTCTTTGAATTTTGGATGCACCTGACACTCTTCCGTCATCACGAAGCGGGTGCCCATCTGGATACCTGCTGCTCCCATCAACAGTAGATGCGCCATCAATTTGCCAGTGGCAATACCACCGGCCACAAAAATTGGGATGTCTTTAATGGCAAACAGCACCTGCTGCAGCAGGATAATCAACGAAACATGCCCGATATGTCCACCAGCTTCACTGCCCTCTAGCATTAACGCATCCACACCAGAAGCGAGCATCCGTTCGGCAATGGTTTCATTGGAAGCAAAGGCCATGACTTTAGCCCCACTATCCTTGGCGATTTTAATTTCAGTGCCTTTGGGAATGCTGCCAGCAAAAATAATGAATGGTACATGTTTGTCCGCGGCAATGCGCAGGTGCTCTTGATAGTTGGGGGCAATAGTGATTAAATTCACCGCGAAGGGCTTTTCGGTCATGGCCCTGATCTTGTCGATTTCGGCTGAAAACGCTTCTGGCGGCATATTGCCGCCCGCCATGCAACCAAACGCACCATGGTTGCAGACCGTGGTCACCAAACGATGATCCGAGATCCAGGTCATAGCGCCTGCCATGATGGGAATCTCCACTCCCAAAAATTCCTGGCCTCGTTGCCATAATTTAGATAATCGGTTCATTGTATCGCTCCAATCAATTATGTCCAACCCGGCAACGCTGCCAGGCGGATAGTTCATGGTTCATAACGCGGAGCAGCGATCCTTAACGAGCAATGGGGTGGTGGAAGATACTACGGCAAACGAATCCTGACCTCTCTCACCTATAACTCCCTGTGTATCATCGCTGCCCGGTGATTGTTGAATTTGATTATGAAAATAAATTCGATGTGAAAGGTTTTGCTATCAGAGCTTGTCGTCTCCGAGTGATTGCAAAATAGACTTTCAGCCACATGCCATTTTGCAGTAAAATGGCTAAAAAGATACAACATTTATCCGCGATTGTCAAGTGATTTTTGGGATACTGGGATTGAGCCGCAATTACCGGTAGTCTGAACGCATGCAATATTGCCTCGCAAGGTGAATGGCTATACAACACCTTAATTCCGCGATCGGCTGACGGGCCGAGATAACTAACCCAATTAGCCTGCTCCAGCCACCGCCCAAATGGCAACCGGCCGAATGTTCAAGGGCTTCGTTAACTGCCGAATCTACTGCGCAAAAAAAAGATCGAAACTCTGCCGCAATAGAATGGGTTCAATAAGTGGTTACCAAGGTCATAAGAGCAATCGGTCGAAAGGAGAATTCGATGAAGATTAGGAGAATTATCCTGATGTCTGCGATTACGCTGGGTCTTAGTGTCAATCTTGCCGCTGCGGCTGCCGATGCTACCTGTCTTTTTTTGCTCATATCTCCCTCGCCTCGGGCCAATGGGCTCGGCCAGACTTTCCTAAGTCTACCGGAGACCGATGCGATGATCGCATTCTATAACCCAGCCAGTCTGGGTATTTTTGCTCTGGGAAATCGGGTTTCGCTGGGATTTTATCCAAATCGCGTGAGTTGGTTGCCCGGTTTGACGGATGAACTTTTTTATGATTGCAAGGCCGCTAACGCCAGTTTTCGTTTGACGAGGAACCTGAGAGCTGGGATAGGTTATCACCGCATTTATCTTGATCTTGGAAAAATTGTTGGAACGGATCAAAGTGGTCAGCTCATTGGCCCGTTTAGAAGTTGGGAAAAAGCCGATGCCTTTAGCGCGGGAATTGGTCTGGATCAAAGGATAAAAGCAGGGATTGGTCTAACCATAAAATTTATCAACAACAAACTGGGCGAATCCGATGTAGACGGAGATCGCAAGTCGATAGGCGCAGATGGTACTGCTTATGATTTCGGCGCCATGGTTCAGCTTCCACTGCTGGAACTATGGAATATGTCATCTGCAATTTGGCGGAGTGAAAATCATAAATTGTATCCCTTCTTTTCGACTACATTAGCCTATACCATCAAAAACATCGGCGATGAGATCAGTTACAGCGAGCCCTCTCAAGCAGATCCTCTGCCACGAACGGCGCGGATCGGTTATAGTTTCGATCTGGGAATGACCTTGCGACAGAGAGGAATGGCCTGGAAGCTGGCCGCATTCACATGGGCGATTGAAGCAGAAGATCTACTCATTAAGCAACGCCGACCTCCTGACTACACGATTCGCTACCAGATAGGACTTGGCGATATACATTTCTTCCATGACCTATTCGGCGGAAAAAACCCCAGTATTGTTCAAATGCGCGGCTGGGAGATCAACTGTCTGGAGGTTATCTACCTGCAACATGGACGGTACGAAAATCCGGATGGCTTGATCGATTACAAGACGAAGGGTGTGGGAATCGGTCTTGCTGGATGGCTAAAATTAATGTCTCAGTTCTTTCCTGCTAATCGGACTATCAAATTTGTAACCGATCACTTTGACCTCCAGTATCAGTGGAGTGAGTTTATCATCGCCGAAGATCATCCTTTGGCTGGTACGAAATTCAGGGGTGTCAATCTGATTATTCGATAGAATTTCTTTAAGAGCATTTTGCCCTGGCTTTTTATTCTTGCCGGGACTTTGTTCATAACCTTCAAATCTTGTTTTCAACCAATCTGGATAAGGAGCGATGAATGAAAAAAACGCTGACGCTGTTAATTGTTTCTCTCTTCGCCCTACCCCTGTTGGCTCAGAACAGCATCTGGTTCAACGGCTCGTTCGATGAGGCCATGGCGACAGCGGCGAAAGAAGGCAAAATGATTCTCATTGATTTTTACTCGGCTGGCTGAGGTGGCTGCCGATTGCTGGACAAGCAATTCTTTCGGGATGAACAATTTCATCCCTATCTCACCCAAAATTTTCTGCTATTTCGCGCCCATCGTGGTACTCCAGTCGGAGAGGAGATTTATAAAAGATTCTCGGTGCGGGCAACGCCCACGGTCATGGTCGTTACACCTGACGGCAAAGAAATCGATCGGGTGCTGGGCTATGACCCACCGCCGACGAAATTCAAAGACACATTGGAAAAAAGTTATCGTGGCGAAAATACGCTACTCAGTTTGATGCAGGCTCATGAAAAAGATCCTTCCAATGTGGCGGTTCTTGCCCGATTGGCAGAAAAGTATCGCTTCAATTATGCCTTTGACAAGATGGCGGAGTTCGCTCAAAAAATATTGACCCAGCCAGAAACGGCGAAGCAGATCATGTTGCCGTTTGGAAAGGACAGCGCAAAAGTCTCGGCTTATGAATTTGCCCGCTTTGCTGCAACCTTTTCGGGACCTGAGGCGGTGCTGGAGTTCGCCACTGAATTTCCGAACAGCGGCTATCTCGATGAGGTTTTTGGGGATTTCTGGCGCAGCCTGCTCAATAAGGATCAGTCGGAAAAAGCGATTCCCATTTTCGACCAGTTGCTGGCCAAATTTCCTCAAAACACGGCGCTCGTTGGTTCTTATCTCAACTATTGCATCAGGTCAAAGACCAATTTTGACCGAGGCCTCAAGCTGGCGGATCGCATCTACAAACTAAAAGATGGCAAAGTTGATCTTGATTTTGCCAGAGCCTACGCTGAAATCCTGATGGAAAAAGGCGTGACCCAAAAGGTAGAGCATTTAATTCAGGAACTCGTCAAAAATAATCCTGATCAAGCCATCGACATTGAGATGCAGGTGGGCTTTTTGTATCAGCAAAAGAAGCAGTACGACAACGCCATTAAAACTTTCGAAAGCGTTATCAAACATCATCCCGACTACTATCCTGCTTACTATCAGATTGGTCGCACGGCGGTGTTTTCAGGCACCAATCTGGATCGGGGAATAGAATGTCTCAAAATATATTTGCAGCACGAACCACTGGATGGTCAGCCTACCTGGGCCAACAGCCATTTTCGGCTGGGAGCGCTTTATGAGCTCAAGGGAGATAAAGCTGCTGCGCAAAATGCCTATGAAACGGCGTTGAAATTAGATCCGA
>JAPDQM010000008.1:0-70859 GCA_034505795.1 Candidatus Zhuqueibacterota bacterium | reverse complement strand
GGCGCTGCCATCCGGCGTGTATTTTTGCCGCCTGGTAATGAATGGGCAGCAGCTAACCAAAAAATTGGTACTCATCCGGTAAGTTCAACCTATGAAAAAATATTATTTGCTACTGCTGTCAATTGCTCTATTGGTGGTATTGATCATTCGCTGTGAAATTGATCACGGGCTGTATCCTGTGCGCTATACCATCAAAGGTAAGGTGATTTTTTTTAAGGGATCGCCTCCCGCCAACACCGATCGGGTGGAGGTGTTTGCACTGAAAGAATTTCCACCGAAGGATCCGCAGAATTTTTTGTACCTTGGGCAGTCGGGTGCCCTGAATCTTGCCGCCGGCAATGAGGTGAATTATGAAATCCAGGTCTCTCCCACGACCTATCAATTGATTGCGGTATTGTGGAAAGAAAAGGGACATGACTGGAGCCTGACTGGACTGCTGGGCTTCTATACTGGCGGCTTGACCACCATTTTGCCGGATTCAGTTATCGTTTCCAGAGATCAGCCTGTGGCCGACAGTGTTGATATTTTTGCCAATTGGGAGGTGGTGTCCAAAGAGTCCGCCATTTCGGGCCGGATTACGTATGAAGGCCAGTGGCCGGAAGACACCCAATTGTTGCTGCTAGCGATTTACAAAGCTAAACCGACTTCGGATATCAGCTACCTGTTGCTGGAGAATGTCGATTACACTCAGCCCATTTTCGCCGATTCTTCGACTTACCGCCTACCCGTAAATTCGGGCGTCTATAATTATGTGGTGCTCTTTTGGGTTGGCAAGAAGATCAAGAAGCTAACCGATCTGGTAGCCATTGGTGTTTATGAATCGCCGGAAAATCCTGGCAGCCCAGGCCGGGTTTCGGTGAGTGCTGGTGAAGACAAGTCCAATATTGATATCCATGTAAATTTTAATACCATTCAATTTCCTTAGCAATCACTAAGTTCAGGTCCAATTTAATAGCTATGGCGATTATTCTGATGAAACCACGTTTTGTGAAAACCAGGTTTATTCCGATATTTTGGGTCTCACTTCTGGTGTCAATAAGTGTCTGTTGCTCATTGTTTGCGGCAGATCGAGGTAGCATCCAGGGGGCAGTGAGGGACGCTAAAACGGGCAAGAAATTAGCTGGCGTGAACATCCAGATCGAAGGCACGGTGCTAGGCGCCAGCAGCGATGCGGAAGGCAATTTCATTATCCGTCGCGTGCCGGTGGGCACCTATTCGCTGAAAGCTACCATGATCGGCTATCGGGCGGTACAGGTGCCAAATGTTCAAGTCTTGCCACAGGACAGGGCCAGCGTTGTCATTCAAATGGTCGAGTCCCCGATCAATTTTGATCCGTTGATTGTGACGGCGGATAAGACGAAAAAGGAGCTCGACCTGACCCCCAATAGCGTCTCAGTGCTGTCGGCACCGGAGATTCGGGATCGTCATGCGCTGCGGGTGGATCAGGTGCTGGAGGCTGTCCCTGGGGTATATTTCGTACGGGAGCAGGTGAATATCCGTGGTTCTACCGGATTTACTATCGGCGCGGCCAACCGCACGCTGTTGCTGCTGGATGAAGTTCCGGTGATGGCCAGCGATACCGGCGAATTCAATTGGGATTTGCTGCCAGTGCTGGACATCGAGCAGATCGAGGTTGTAAAGGGTGCCGGTTCAGCCCTCTGGGGCACTGCGGCGTTGGGCGGCGTCATCAATATCATCTCCAAAGCACCCACTGAGCAAGGGAAAACGATGGTGCGATTGATGGCAGGCGAATATGATCAACCGCGCTACGAGGAGTGGCGCTGGAGCAAAACGCCGCTGCAATTTGGCCGCATCGATGTGAGCCACAGCCGCCGTGTCGGCCCGCTGGGGATACGCTTTTCCCTGGGGCGTCACGTTTCCACCGGCTATACCGAAGTCGGCGATTTTCGTCGGTTCAATGCCACGGGGCGGCTATCTTATTATTTTCGTGACGGCTCGAGCTGGACGTTGTACACGGCTTATAACTACAATGCCGGCGGCATTTTCGTGGGCTGGGATGATCCGCAAAAGCCATTTCAGGTGAAACCTGCCAATCGCAATAGCCGGGGAGAGATCAAAATGGCCAATTTTTACACCAAATACAATTGGATCCTTTCCCCCAAAGCAGCCTTGCGGTTCCGGCTGTCCTATTTGATGACCTTGATGGGCAATGAATTCATCAAATCTGCGGATTTCAATCCTGGACGGGGCTTTGGCGCCGAAATTCAGGGGCATTGGCTGCCCTTCGAAAAAGCAGAATTTACTTATGGTGCCGAATTCAAATGGGACACCGGTAGCACCAAGTATTTCGGCGATCATCAGGGGTATACCATCGGATTGTATGCCCAGACGGAACTGCGGTTGCGGAGCAATCTTCGCTTCTCACCCGGCTTGCGGTATGATCGATATCAACTCATCGATGGGTTGGCACAAAGCCTCTTGAGTCCCAGAGTAGGGATCAATTACAAACCATTTGAAAGCACTGTGCTGCGGGCTTCGGCGGGCAGTGGCTTTCGTGCTGCGACCATTGCCGAGCGCTATCTGGATTTTGAAAACAAAAGCGTGATTATCGAAGCCAATCCGAATTTGAAAGCCGAAAGCTCGTGGTCATACGATTTCGGTTGGCGGCAATATATGACGCCAAAGTGGTTTTTTGAAATCGGTGCCTTTCGAAACGATTTTGATAATTTGATCGAAGTGGACCTGCGCCAGAGTCAAATCGAATTTGCCAAAGATATTCGCGTGGCTGTTCGTTTTCAAAATCTTCTGGCAGCTCGCATCGAGGGATTGGAGTTGACCTCGACCGGTCACTGGTGGAGCGATCATCTGCGACTGCAAGCGACAGCCACCTTGCTCAAGCATCGGGATCTGGCGACCGGTGAACCACTAACCTATCGGCCCAACACCATCGCTTATGTGAATCCATCGATCCATTTTAGGCACTGGGAGCTGCATGCCGAATATCGCTATGCCAGCCGTATCGAAAAAGTCAAGCTGTTTCAATATGACGATCGGGTGCCGCAAAAGGTCTGGAATTTTCGCTTCATCTATCATGTGGCCAATCTCGATCTCCAGTTAGCGGTGAACAATGCGCTGGACTATTATTACACGCAGATCGAGCGCACCATGGGCGAAATTCGGAATTTTACCATTGGGATTACCGGGGAATTTTAGGTGGCTGCCAGTTCGACGACCCCTTTGGGCATCATAAAGGATTTTAAATTCTCCACTGAGATCGAGGTGCGCATCAGCGATATCAACTACGGCGGTCATCTCGGTAATGATCGTTATCTGTCGTTATTTCAAGATGCGCGCTTACGCTATCTGAACCAGTTCGGTTATTCCGAAATGTCGATTGGAGACGGCGTTGGTCTCATCATGCGCGAGGCGCGGGTGGAATTCAAGGCCGAAGCATTCTGGGGCGATCGGCTAAAAATCTACCTTCGCATTGCCAGCCTGGAGGCGGCTGCGTTTCGCTTCGATTATCTCATCGTCCGCAGCGATGATGAATCACGGGTGATAGCTACCGGTGAAACGGAGATGCTGGGATTTGACTATGCCCGCCGCAAAGTGAAACGGCTGCCATTGAAATTCATCGAGGCTATTCAGAATTACGAAGGGTCCGCCCTGGGCTAAGCAATAGGCGAACGACCTTGCCAATCAGAGCCATCAGGTACGCTATCTCGGCCAAGAAACAGCAACTCATGCGCCGCCTTGCGGGGCACCAAAGCAGCAGGAACATCTGGATCTAACTGCAATAAGCGGTTGGGACAAGAGTTGTTCCTTCTTCAATTTGAAATTCAATCCAAGCCGACTCTGGCAGGGTTGATTGCACTCCTGGGCAGTTAGCGGCCCAACTCGGATGGATTGGCTGTCTGCCCCAGTCGCTGCGATCGAGCTGCGGCATCAGAATAAATATTGACAATCTGGGAAAAATTTGTTATTTTCAATTTGAAATGGACACAGCAGAACAGGTCGATGAAACGTTGGTGGCATGAATAATCAAAAAAAAATATTGTGGGTCGATGATGAGATAGAATTGCTGCGTGCCCATATCATCTTTTTGGAGGCGCGCGGCTATCACATTACCCCGGTTACCAATGCGGAAGATGCTATTTTGTTGATTCAAAATCAAAATTTCGACCTGATTTTGCTGGATGAAATGCTGAACGGCATGGATGGCTTGACGGCGCTAACGAAGATTAAAGATCTTCAGCCGGGATTGCCGGTGATTATGATTACCAAAAATGAAGAAGAGATGATCATGGAGGAAGCGATTGGCAGCAAAATCGATGACTATCTGATCAAGCCCGTCAATCCTTCCCAGATACTCTCTTCCTGCAAAAAGATACTGGATAGCAAAAAGATCGAAATCGATCGTGCTTCGCGAGATTACGTTCAGCAGTTGGGAGCCATTGCAGCCCGGCTCATGACTCCCCTCAGCGCACAGGATTGGATCGATATCTATGTGCAGCTTACCGAATGGGAAGTAGAGCTGGATCGCTATGCAGGTATGGGTTTTCGGCAGACGCTGCTGGATCAGAAACGAGAATGCAATGTAGAGTTTGGGAAATTTATCGAACGAAATTATCGCAATTGGTTGGAGCAAGAACATCGGCCGCGACTGTCCACGGATTTGATTGCTGCCGAAGTACTGCCATTGCTGGAGCAGAATGAGCGAGTGGTATTCATTGTGATTGATAATTTGCGATTGGATCAATGGTTGATCATGGAGCCGCTGCTACATCCCTATTATCGGATCACGAAGGATTATTATTTCTCGATTTTACCAACCGCTACTCCGTACTCACGCAATGCCATTTTTTCTGGTCTATTTCCGTCAGAATTCAGCCAGCGCTATTACGAGTTGTGGACCAAAGCGGAGGAAGATGAGACCAGTCAGAACCGGTACGAACATCAGTTGCTGGAGGAACAAATTGCCCGGCGACAGTTTGTCTTGAAGCC
Source organism: Candidatus Zhuqueibacterota bacterium (assembly GCA_034505795.1). Taxonomy (GTDB): domain Bacteria; phylum Zhuqueibacterota; class Zhuqueibacteria; order Thermofontimicrobiales; family Thermofontimicrobiaceae; genus Thermofontimicrobium_A. The sequence continues at coordinate 65,894 of JAPDQM010000008.1, read as the reverse complement.
GCCGCTGAAGTATTTAAAGATCCTGGATCTCAATGAGACTCGCAGCTTGCTAAAGAATGTGGTTGCCTATGCCAATCTCCCGTTGCTGGCCGTTGTTTTGAATTTTATCGATTTTTTAGCTCATAGCCGAAGCGATTCTGAAGTTCTAAAGGAGATCGCGCCGGATGAAGCTGCCTTTCGCTCCCTGACCCGTTCCTGGTTCGAGCATTCGCTATTTCTGAAGAGTTTAAAAAAAATGGCCACGCTGGGGAATACGGTGATTATTACCTCTGATCATGGCAGCATTCGCAGCCTTCGTGGGGCCAAAGTCATTGGCGATCGGGAGACATCGTCTAACCTCCGTTATAAATTCGGTAAAAATTTGAAATGCGATCCCAAGTATGCGATTGAAATCAAAAATCCGCTGGATTTCAAATTGCCGAAACGGGGCATTAATACCAACTATCTGATCGCAAAGGAAGATTACTATTTTGTGTATCCGACCGATTACCATCATTATTTGAGTTACTATAAAGATAGCTTCCAACATGGGGGAGTCTCAATGGAGGAAATGATTTTGCCCATTGTACGGTTGGAACCCAAATAGGCGCTTTTGCCATCAAAATGGTTGTCTTGATGGAATGATGAATGGTATCGAAAATCAGACCCGGCGAAAAGGTGAATTCGAATGAGCGTGTGGGGATTGCTTGATCTACCAGATGATCTCATATAGTGCGGAGCAAACATCAGAGCTGGGCGCAAATCTCGCTCAACTATTACTGCCTGGCGATGTGGTCGGTTTTTTCGGCGAGTTGGGCAGCGGCAAGACACGACTGATCCAGGGAATCTGTACTGGGCTCCAGTGCCGGGAAATCGTATCCAGCCCCACGTTTGTCATTATTAATGAATATCATGGTCGATTTCCGATTTATCATTTCGATCTCTACCGCATCGAATCGGAGCAGGAAATTTTTGACCTTGGTTATGAGGAATATTTATACGGCGCCGGCATTTGCCTGATCGAATGGGCCGAGCGAATGCCATCGCTGCTACCGAAAGAACGGCTAGAAATTCATCTCCAGAGCATGTTTCAACCAGGACAGGAGCAGTGGCGGGAAATTGCCATTGAGCCGATTGGCTCGCTCTTGCAGCAGCGGGATTGGTCAGCGGTCCTGAAGCGAACCAGTAGCGGAAAAAAGTAACCTGAAGATGGCGGCATAGTGAAGATTTTAGGTATCGAAACAGCCACGGATGTTTGCGGCCTGGCACTGACTGATGATCGCAATCTGATTGCGGAATTGCGAATCAATCTGAAACGCGCGCATGGCGAAAAGCTGATCTCCGCATTGGATCATCTTCTGGATGCGGTGAGCCTCAAGTTGCAGGATGTGAATGGTCTGGCGATTTCAATTGGGCCCGGTTCGTTTACTGGGTTGCGGATCGGATTGGCAGTGGTGAAAGGCCTGGCACTGGCGCTGCAAATTCCAGTGGTGGCCGTGCCAACGCTGGATGCGCTGGCCTGGCAGGCCTACTTCTGGCGTGATCAAATTTGCCCGCTGATTAAAGCGCAGGCTGATGAGGCCTACACTGCCCGGTATCAATTTCAGGCAGGCGAATTGGTTCGCAAAACAGATTTTCAGTTGATCACGCTGGCTGAGCTGGAGCAGTTCATTGGACAACGGACACTGATTCTCAATGCAGGCATGAAAAATCTGGATGATTTTTTGACAATCCCCCTGCGGGAACGAGTGGAAGTAGCACCTGCAGCGCTGGCTCTGCCCAGCGGCTATGCTGTGGCGTGTCTGGGAACGACCAAATTCTTGCGGCATGAAGTTGAAGATATTGACCATTTGGAGCCTCTTTATCTCAAGGATTTCAAAGCAAAAAGAAAAGTCGGAATTTGATGTGATGCATGATGGTGAGTCAATTGGGGTCGGAGACCGGGCTGGTCGTTGCGGTTCTGGATTGGCGAGTGAACTTAGTGTGGGGATCAGCTTTCGATTGAAAGATCAATCGAACGTATTGATTCGTTGGATGCAGGCTAATGATGTTCCAGCGGTGTATCGACTGGAGCAGGCTATTTTCCCATCGCCATGGACTTACGACAGCTTTTTGTACGAGCTTTCGAATCATAATTTCAATCTATCGGTCGTAGGCATTGTCAAGCAACAGGTGGTAGCTTACGCAGTAGCGAATGTGGTGGCGAATGAAATACATATCAACAATCTTGCTGTGGCAGAGGCGTTTCGACGCCGGGGCATTGGGGAACGTCTGTTGCAGATGTTGCTGAGACTGGGTGGTGACATGCAATGCGAAGTCGCTCATCTCGAAGTTAGGGCAGGCAATAAGGAGGCGATTCCGCTGTACCAAAAATATGGTTTTCAGGTGGTGGGGGTGCGAAAAAAATATTATGATGTTGAAAATGAGGATGCCCTCCTCATGAGCCGATACTTTACAGGGGAGCGTTAATATGGCATGGTTCAAACGGACCACCCCGGGCATCATTCCTCAAGAAAAGAAGGAATTGCCGGACGGGCTGTGGTTGAAATGTGAGAAATGCAACGAAATTATCTATCGCAAGGAACTGGAGCGGAATCTGCACATTTGCATGAAGTGTGGCTTTCATTTTCGGATGAAAAGCAAAATGTACATCTCCTTGCTTCTGGATAATGGGGAATTCGAGGAATTCAATGCCCACATCCAATCGGTGGATGTGCTGAAATTCAAAGCCCAACGTAAATATGCCGATCAACTCAAAAGCACCATGAAGACCAGCGGCTTGAATGAGGCGGTCATCACAGGATTCGGCAAAATGAATGGCCATCCGGTGGTTTTTTGTGTGATGGATTTTTCGTTCATTGGCGGGAGCATGGGCTCGGTAGTGGGTGAGAAAATTGCTCGGGCGACCAGGGTGGCCATTGAGAAAAAAATGCCGTTGATTATCGTTTCCGCTTCGGGCGGCGCCAGAATGATGGAGGGCGCGCTGTCGTTGATGCAGATGGCCAAAACCTCGGCCTATCTGGCCATGCTTTCGGATCATGGGCTGCCATTTATTTCGATCGTGACCAATCCTACCACCGGCGGCGTCACTGCTAGTTATGCTATGTTGGGAGATGTGATTATTGCCGAGCCGGGCGCGCTGATTGGCTTTGCTGGTCCTCGAGTGATTAAGCAGACGATTGGGCAGGATTTGCCTGAAGGCTTTCAGACTTCGGAATTTTTATTGGAACATGGTTTTATCGACGCCATTTTTACTCGGCATGAAATGAAAGAAAAAATAACCCGCTTGCTGGAATTTTTCGGCAGCGGAAATGAGGACGTGCATGAAAACGAAACCGCTGAAGATTCTGCTGACCAATGATGATGGGATCAATGCTCCCGGCCTGTATGCATTGTACAAAGAGATGAAGCAGCACGGTCAAGTATATGTGGTGGCGCCAGACAGCGAGCAGAGTGCCGTGGGCCATGCCATCACCCTATCCGATCCGCTGCGAGTTGAGAATTTCTATAAAAACGATACTTTTTTTGGGTATGCCGTGAATGGGACGCCCGCAGATTGTGTGAAGATCGCCTTCTGGGCATTGGACATCCAGCCGGATTTACTGATCTCTGGCATCAATCTGGGCTCGAATACGGGGATTAATATCATCTATTCCGGCACGGTGTCGGCAGCCACCGAAGGCATGTTTTTAAATATTCCTTCGTTTGCCATTTCGCTAACTACCTTCACCAATCCCAATTTTGACATTGCGGCTCGCTTTGCTGGCAAGTTGTCACAGGTGATTTTGAAAAACGGCTTGCCCCGAGGTACGCTGTTGAACGTCAACGTCCCGGCGGTGGATCGTGAAGAGGAAATCACGGGCGTCATGATTACCCGGCAGGGCAATGCCATGTACCATGAAGAATTTGACAAGCGGGTGGACCCGCATCATCGTGTCTATTATTGGCTGACTGGCCAAAAGGTAAAGTTGGAGACCGAACCGGATGTGGATGATCGTGCTATCTTGAACCGACAGATCTCGATTACACCAGTACATTTTGATCTGACAGACTATCGGTTTTTGCCAGAATTAAGGAACTGGAAGATCGATTGGAAATGACATCCCATGAAGTCGCTGCTGCGGCAGGCTAATCGCTAAATGGCATTTGTGATCATGTGTTATGCCATAGGCGATAGATTAAAAAAATGATCAACATTGCAATTTCATCAACTCTTGGCCCTGCCGATCTCAGGCCGGGCGAAGCCGGGTCGCATCCGCTTAACGATCTCCAATGTCAGGTAGTTTATTCACCAGACAGAATTTTTTGTAAATGGAAAACAATCATAAAGAACTCATTCTGATCCTCGATTTCGGTTCGCAATATACCCAACTCATTGCGCGCCGGGTGCGTGAGCAGGGCGTTTATTCCGAAATCAAACCCTATAACTATCCGCTGGCAGAAATAAAAAAACTGGCGCCAAAGGGCATTATCCTTTCGGGTGGGCCGGCTTCGGTGTATCATTATCGTGCGCCGTTGATCGAACCCGAGATTTTCGATTGGGGGGTGCCGATTTTGGGAATCTGTTATGGTTTGCAGCTCATCTGTCATCTGTTAGGGGGCAAGGTTTTGCCGGCAGAACAGCGGGAATATGGCCTGGCCGAACTCGATAAATTAGCCTCCGATCCATTGCTGGACAATGTCCCTGACAGGTCGCGAGTGTGGATGAGCCATGGCGATCGGGTAGCGAACATGCCCGCCGGCTTCGTGAGCATCGGTCGAACAGCCAATTCACCCTTCGGCGTCATTCGCCATCAGACTAAAAAAATCTATGGCCTCCAGTTTCATCCTGAAGTAGCGCATACCGAGCATGGCAATTTGATATTGCGAAATTTTTTATATCAAATTGCCGGTTGTCAGGGCTTGTGGACGCCCCAATCGTTCGTCAGTCATGCCGTGGAGAAAATCAAACAGCAGGTTGGTTCAGAAAAAGTGATCTGTGCGCTTTCCGGGGGGGTAGATTCGTCAGTGGCGGCGCTGTTAGTGCATCGAGCGGTCGGTGATCGCCTGACCTGTGTTTTCGTGAACAATGGCGTGCTGCGCCAGAATGAGGCGGAGGAGGTGCAGCAGGTGTTTCAGGAACAGTTCAAATTGAATTTTCGCTATATCGATGCCAGCCAACACTTTCTGGCTCAGCTCGATGGGATAGTAGACCCTGAGCAAAAGCGCAAGATCATTGGCGCTGAGTTTATTCGTACCTTTGAGCAAGTGGCCAGCACTATTGGCGACGTGCGCTTCCTGGTGCAGGGCACTCTCTATCCTGATGTCATTGAAAGCGTCTCCACCAAGGGGCCCTCGGCAGTGATCAAAAGTCATCATAATGTCGGGGGCTTGCCAGATAAAATGCAGCTCAAGCTCATCGAGCCACTGCGCGAATTGTTCAAAGATGAGGTGCGCCAGGTGGGGCGTGAGCTCGGCTTACCGGCTCATATTCTGCAGCGACATCCGTTTCCCGGGCCGGGATTAGCGGTGCGCATTCTGGGCGCGATTACGCCTGAACGGTTGGCCATCGTCCGACACGCAGATCAGATTTTTATCGAAGAATTACATCGGAGTGAGTGGTACCAGCGAGTCTGGCAGGCATTTGCAGTGCTGTTGCCGGTACAGACAGTTGGGGTGATGGGGGATGAAAGAACGTACGAGTCAGTCATTGCGCTGCGAGCTGTTACCAGCGAGGATGCCATGACGGCTGATTTTGCCAGGTTGCCGCACGACTTGCTGGGATTGGTGGCTAATCGGATCATCAATGAAGTGAAGGGCGTCAATCGGGTGGTCTATGATGTGAGCTCCAAGCCGCCCAGCACCATTGAGTGGGAGTGAGGTGCCGAGCAGAATAAGGAATTGCCCGGGAAATTGTCAGCAATAGCAGGGAAGCGGGTTGTTCAAAATTTAAATCGGCTATATTTTTGGCCATCGGCAGCGGTTGCGGTTCGGTTCAACGGCGTATGGTGATAAACTGATCAAAACGAAAGAAGAATTATGTGTGGAATTGTCGGTTATGTTGGCTTCAAGCCTGCGGTACCCATTTTATTAGAAGGGCTAAAACGGCTGGAATATCGTGGCTACGATTCAGCCGGGATCTCCACGATGGAATTTGGTAGGCTGCTAATCCATAAACGCTGTGGTAAAATCAGTGCATTGGAGCGGGAGCTGGCCCATCGGGAAATCCCGGGCACGATTGGGATCGGCCATACGCGCTGGGCGACCCACGGCGCGCCAACGGCTGACAATGCCCATCCCCATGACGATTGCAGCGGCAAGATTGCCTTGATTCACAATGGCATTATCGAAAATTACGCGACATTAAAAAAAGAGCTGGTGGCGAAAGGGCATCGTTTTAAGACCGAGACGGATACCGAGGCGTTGGTGCATCTGATCGAAGAGTACCATAAGACCAACGGGTCGCTGGAAAAAGCGGTACGCACCGCATTGCTTCGAGTCGTCGGAACGTATGGGATTGCCGTGATCAGTAGTGATGAACCGGATCTGCTAATTGCGGCGCGGCGGGGAAGCCCCATCGTTGTTGGGTTAGGGGACAAAGAGTTTTTTGTTGCTTCTGATCTTGCTGCGATTGCCGGCCACGCCTGTAACGTGACGTACCTGGATGATAATGAAATGGCCGTAATTCATCGGGATAATATGGTAATCAAAAATATTGATGACCAGCCGGTGAAGAAAGAATTTCAGACGATTCCGCATGATCTCGCCAAAATTGAAAAAGGTGGTTATCCGCATTTTATGCTGAAGGAGATTATGGAACAGCCGCAGACGATTGTGGATTCGATGCGCGGCCGATTGTTATTGGAGGAGGGGACGGCACGATTGGGGGGAATTCAACATGAACTCGAATCGTTATTGTACGCGCAACGGGTGCTGTTTACGGCTTGTGGTACCTCATGGCATGCGGCATTGATTGGTGAATACATGATCGAGGAATTCGTTCGCATCCCGGTAGAGGTGGAATATGCTTCGGAATTTCGTTATCGGGATCCGATTATCGATCGCAATACCGTGGTGTTCGTCATCAGCCAATCTGGCGAAACGGCCGATACCTTAGCCGCGGTGCGGGAAGCCAAGCGAAAACATGCCAAAGTGTTCGGAATTTGCAATGTGGTCGGCTCCTCGATTGCTCGGGAGACTGATGCCGGGATTTACCTGCATGCAGGTCCTGAAATTGGCGTGGCTTCGACCAAAGCGTTCACCTCTCAGGTAACGGTATTGGCTTTGATGACCGTGTTGTTGGGTCGGATGACCTCGATGTCGGCCACTCGCGGGCGAGAAATTGTTCAGGAACTGCAGCGCATCCCGGAGAAGGTGCAACAGATCCTGGATGATCATCAGTACATCCAGCAAATTGCCGGAGAATATTCCAAGCGGCAGAATTTTCTGTATCTGGGACGAGGCTATAATTTTCCTGTGGCGCTGGAGGGTGCCCTGAAATTGAAAGAGATTTCTTATATTCATGCCGAAGGTTACCCTGCCGCAGAAATGAAGCATGGCCCGATCGCGTTGATCGATGAAAATATGCCGGTAGTATTCGTAGCGACTCAAGATGCGACCTACGAAAAAATCATCAGCAATATCGAAGAGGTGCGTGCCCGCAAAGGCAGGGTGATTGCTGTGGCCACGGAAGGTGACGAATATATTCAAACAAAAGTGGATCATGTGATCTACATTCCAGCTACGATGAATTTTTTAACGCCCATTTTGACCATCATCCCGCTACAATTATTGGCCTATTATATTGCTGTCGAGCGAGGTTGCGACGTGGATCAACCTCGGAATTTAGCGAAAAGCGTTACTGTCGAATGAGGAAGATGAAATGAACCCTATGCAATTGCGGAAACAGCATTTGATGCTATCTCTATTTGTTCTACTATTCCTGACTCCGGTTGTAATTGCGGCACAGACGCTTACATCTCACAGTGTCACTTTTAATCCCGATGTGGAAGTCATTTTCAGCCAGGGGGTAAGTGAATATCAGCGGTTGGAATTTCAAAAAGCCAGCCACACCTTTGAATCGCTGCTGAATAATTATCCGGCACACCAGCGCATCACCGTGGTTCATATCATGCTGGGTAAATCGTATTATCGATTGAAAGATTTTAAAAAGGCCATTTTGATCTTTGACGATCTCATCAAAAAATATCCCGATAGTCGCTATATTGATGATGCTCATTATCTAATGGGTTTTTGTTATTATCAACAGGGCGAGTATATCGCTTCATTGAAGCGCTTTCTAACGGTGGCCGATAAAGGTGCCAACAAGAAGCTGGTGGAACGGAGTCGTAATGCGGCGCTGCGAATCATCGACAACAATCTGACGCTGGCAGAAATTCAGCAACTCAAGGACAACATTACGGGCGATGCCAGTAGCGCCATCCTGACCATCAAATTGGCCCAGCGGTTGCTGGAACAGGATGAGCGTGGCAAAGCCATTGGCGTATTACAGCAATTTGTGCAACAACAAACTACCAATCCCTATCTCCCCATGGTCCGCGACATGCTGAAGCGGGCGAATGTCTCGGAGTCATCGGGCGAGGTCACGATTGGCGTGCTATTGCCGCTAACCGGTGAATATAGCGAACAGGCGAAAGGCATGCTGGCAGGCATTATGTATGCTCAAAAAAAATTCAATAGTCAGTCTGCCGTGAAGATCAATCTGGTCGTTAAGGACACTGAGGGCGATATGGTGAAATTGGTCCAGGTGACCCAGGAATTGGCTCGCGACGATCGGATTGTAGCCGTCATCGGGGAATTAGAGCGCGATAAGACCGTGACTGCGGCGGCCTTGCTCAGCCACACGAACATTCCGCTGATTGTGCCAGCTACCTCTGGCAGCGGCATCACCACGCTAAACGATTATACATTTCAAGTGAACGGCGATCTGGAAACCCGAGGCCGAGCCTTGGCTCAGTATGCTCTGAGCCAATTGGGCTTAAAAACGTTTGCCACGCTAGCGCCTGCCGATAATTATGGCAAAACCATGACCGATGCCTTCACGGCTACCGTCGATCAAATGGGCGGCAAGATTGTGGCGCAGAAGTGGTATTATGGCAGCACACAGGATTTGAAGCGTCAATTCCAGAGCATTCGTGATTTGGGAAAGCAGTTGCAGCCAGCCGAGGCGTTTCCGATTACGCGTTCGCGCGACAAAGAGGAAGGCGATATTCCAGTGACTTCGATCGATGGTATCTTCTTTCCGTGCTATACCGAGGAGATCCAATATATTGCTCCACAATTCGCTTATGCCAACATCCGAGCGCAAATTATCGGCGGCGAACATTGGTATGATCTGGATAAGCTCAGAGCCAATCAAAATTATGTGGACGGCATCATATTTTGTAGCGGTTATTATTTCGATGAGACCAGCATCGATTTCATTAAATTTCGAAACGATTTTCGGATCCTGATGAAGCGGACGCCAGAGGTGATGGAAAGTTATGGTTATGATGCCATGCGGATTCTGGTCGATGCAGTGGCTCACCAGCAGGTTACCCGTGAGAAAATTAAAGAACATCTGGATAATCTCGAAAATTTTCCTGGTTTCCGGGGGCCAATCACTTTCAAAGGCAACAATCGGATCAATTCTCAGATTCGAATTCTCACCTACAAGGGTGGGCGATTGGAAGCGCTGAGATAACCCAACGGCAAAGCGAATGATGCTGATACTGCTGCTGGTGCTGATATTTGTCTCGCTGCTTTACGTTTTCAAGATTACCATGTTTTTTGCTGGCCTATTTAAGCTAAGCATTGGGCATAGCAGGCAGCAGTTTCGGGTTACTATTCTGGTGCCAGCGCGGAATGAGGAACAGAATATTGGCTGCTGCCTGGAGTCGTTGGTTCGCCAGAGTTACCCAAAAACGATGCTGGAAATTATCGTTATCGACGATGATTCCCAGGATCGAACAGCCGAAATTGTCCGGGAGTACTGCCAACACCACGCAAATGTTCGCTTGCTTTCATTGGGCCGTTGTCCAACAGGGGTCGCACCCAAAAAACGTGCGCTGCAATTTGGTGTGGACGCGGCGCAGGGTGAGATTATTTTTACCACCGATGCCGATTGTGTCGCTGCTCCCGAATGGGTCGAGCAAATGATCGCCTATTTTGAGCCGGATGTCGGCATGGTCGTTGGCTGGGTGTTGTTTGCATCGGACAAATTAACGTCGCTGTTTCATAAAATCCAGGCGCTGGAGTTTTTGGGCCTCACCGCAGCCGGCATGGGTAGTATTGGCCTGGGCGAACCGATAATTGCCAACGGTGCAAATCTGGCGTTTCGCAAAACCACGTTTCGAGAGGTCCATGGCTATCGAGACGAACAGCATATCATCAGTGGGGATGATGACCTGTTGCTGCAAAAAATCGATAGGACAACGGGTTGGAAAATCCGCGGTGCGATTTCGCCGACAACGTTTGTATACACTCAGCCCATGTCCAATCTCAACGACTTCATTAATCAACGGATTCGGTGGGCGTCGAAGGGCTTCCGATATAAAAAAATTGGGCTGGTGATTTTTTTGGTGGCCACGTATCTTTTCTATTTGCTGCTCATGATTTCTCTGCCCTTTTCCATCCGTTATTTCAGCGTTTTCCCCTATCCGGGATTGGCGCTATTGCTCAAATTGATCGTTGATTTTTTGATTATTGCCAAAGCCACAGCCATGGTTCACCAACCAAGATTAACAAAATATTTTCTGCTGGCTGAACTGTTTCAAATTCCTTACATCATCTATGTCGGTTTTGCCAGTATCGTGCAGAAATTTGAGTGGAAAGGCCGATGAGATTCTTTCGCATTCCCTCTTACTTGCGTCGTTTGTTTCCTGACATCCTCTGGCAGCAGGATGGTAGCAGCGATCATCAGATTTTTTTATCGTTCGACGATGGCCCGCATGATCAATTTACTCGACCCATCCTGACACTACTGGAGCGTAAGCACGTGCTGGCCACATTTTTCGTTCTGGGGGCAAACGTCGTCAATCATGTAGCTATGGTAGCCGAAATGCACCAGGTGGGACATTCCATCGGGGTACATGGTTGGCAGCATCGGCGCCTGATTTTTGATTCCACCGAGGCCATTGTAGAAGATCTTCAGCGTTGCCGCTCGACGATCGAATCGATTATCCATGCACCTGTGACCTACTTCCGGCCGCCCTATGGCATTTTCACCCCGTCCATTCTCCGGGCCTGCCGGCAAATGCAACTTCAGCCAGTCATCTGGAGCTACATGAGCTATGATTTTGATCTGCGCCTGTCGGACGAGCACGTTTTGAGACGGCTTCTGGCCAGCTTGAATTCTGGTGACATTGTGGTGCTTCATGACGGCCATCGTCATAGTCACCGAACCGTTGAGCTTTTGCCAAAATTGATTGATCGCGTGCGAGCGCAGGGCTTCGGTTTTGGCGCATTAAAATAATCAAAAAATCAGTTGCTCTTTTCACTTATTTTTGTATATTTGTGCTTTCAATCACAGGTATCATTTTTAGAGAGATTGTAACAATTATGAAGTCAATGCGGTTTGTTATTTTTATCCTGGCTTTCTTTCTCATCATGGGAGAAAGCAGTTATTCGCAATCGGTTAATGTCCCATTGCAGCATTGGGCCTATGATTTTTTAAAACGATTGGAAGCTCGCGGTGTGTGTCGCAGCCTTCATTTGCGAACGCTACCGATGTCCCGAAAGCAACTGGCAGAAATCCTGGCCCAGATTGAGCGCATTCAGTCCAATGAAAATGGTACGCTGAGCCGAGCTGAGCGGGATCTGTTGGAGCAACTGAAGGGCGAATTCCACGAAGAGATCGCGGAGTTGAATCTCAAAAGCCAGTCGCAATATCGTGAAATACATCTTTGGCAGTGGTCGGAAAATAATGCCAGTGCGAAGTTTGATGTCGACTTTCGACAGCGATTTGATTTCGACAAATCGATCGCGCCGGACACAACGCAACGCTCATCGTTTACCACCTTGGGCGCTATAGTTCGGGGGAGTCTAAATAAGGACCTGGGATTTTATTTGCATTTCAAAAATACCCTCATTCGCGGCCAAAAGATTAAATCTGAAAATTTCAATCCTGCCTATGGCTATCCACTCACGATTTCCGGCAAAAATGTTTATCAGGACGAGGCGACGGCGTATGTGGTCTGGAAGTTGCCCTGGTTTCAATTACAGGCAGGCCGGGATCAGGTGCAGTGGGGTCCTGGTAGTCAGGGCAGTTTGATGATTTCGGCCCAAAATCCATTGTTTGATCTCATAAAACTTCAGGCAGCGTTCAAGACATTCCAATTTACGAGCTTTCATGGGTGGCTAACGAGCCATGTCGGCCGCAAGTATTTAGCTGCCCACCGTCTGGATATTCAATTGCGGCCATGGTGGTATGTGGCTGCCGCCGAAGCCGTGGTGTATGGCAATCGGGAGGTGGAATTCCAGTATCTAAATCCGCTAATGCCTTACCATATCGCCGAACATCACCTGGGCGATCGCGATAATAATACCATGAGTTTTGAATGCACACTGTTCCCGCGGCGTGGGCATAAGCTGTATGGTGAGCTTTTTATCGATGATTTCACTTCGGCTAAAAATCCCTTTCGATATTACGGCAATAAATTTGCCTTCCTCGTGGGGCACTATTGGGCAAATCCGTTTCGGATACGAAATGTGGACCTTCGAATCGAATACGCACGAGTTGAGCCGTACGTTTATACTCACGATGATTCCATCAATGTTTATGAAAACTACAATTGTATCATCGGCCACTGGTTAGGACCCAATGCGGATCAGCTCTATTTTGAAATCGGTTTTCAACCGCATCGAGACTTGAAAGCCAGTTTGCTGCTCGATCGTGTGCGACATGGCGAAGGCGATGTCCGTACGCCGTATTCGGAAGACAAAGGAACGAGAAAGCAATTCCTTTCAGGCATAGTCGAGACCCGCTGGCGGTTGGGATTTTCGATTACCGACCAGATCCTCCGCGATTGGTTTTTGACGCTGCAATATCACTACAGCCAGCTTGACAATAGAAATCGCATATTGGGTCAGGACGGCCATGACTACCATCTCATTTTCCAATTAAGCGCCAATTGGTAACAACACTCGATCATGATGCGACTCATTTTTTTTAGCAGTGCTATTGTTTTATCTATTGGCTATGCCATTTTTATTTTGGTTCTCTACTGCGGGCTTGCGAAATTGCAAACCGGCACCAATCGGCAACGATACCGCATTTCCGTGGTCATCGCGGCGCGCAATGAAGCGCAGCATATCGGGCATTGTTTGAAGGCGTTGTTGGCGCAAACCTATCCCTCCGACCTGTTTGAAATAATTGTGGTCGACGATCGCTCGACAGATGGTACCGCAGCTATCCTTGACGATTATCAAGCCCAAAGCCCCCGGCTGCGAATGATTCGAGTGACTTCAGTGCCGGCCGGAATATCACCCAAAAAAAATGCGCTGGCGCAAGGTATCCAGGCCGCCTGCGGGGAAATTATCGTCACCACCGATGCCGATTGTCAACCACATCCGCAATGGCTGGAGTCGTTGATCCCTTTTTTTGAGCCAGATGTAGGTTTGGTCGCTGGGTTTTCGCCGCTGGAAATCAATCGAAACAGCCTGATCCAGAAGTTGTTTGTGCTGGATTCTCTGTCGCTGGCTGGTTTGGCCGCTGGCAGTTTTGGTTGGGGCAAACCGCTGACCTGTAACGGCCGCAACCTCGCCTATCGTCGAGAAACTTTCCAGGAGGTGGATGGGTTTAAGCAAATCCAACATTTCGTTTCAGGGGATGATGATCTGTTGTTGCATCTCATCCGTCAAAAAACCCGCTGGCAGACGCGCTATGCACTGAGCAAGACAGCCATCGTTCGCTCGCAAGCCCCCGAAAGCTGGCAGCAATTTTTTCAGCAGCGCATCCGCCATGCCTCCAAAGGCCGATATTATCCGGGCTGGCTCAAATTGATTTTGATCGCCATTTATCTGGTCAATTTGAGCCTGGTGAGTTTGCTTGTCATGGCTTTGTTCGTGCCCAACGCATTGGCGATGTGGCTCGGTTGTTTGCTGATAAAAAGTTCGGCGGAGTATTTGCTGGTAGGGAAAATGGCCAACTATTTTGGCTATCGCGATGTATTGGCAGCTTTCCCTGTGGCTATGGGATTGCATCCATTTTACGTAACGGTATTTGGCCTTTGGGGACAACTGGGTCGTTTTCGCTGGAAGGGGACATCTTTTCAAGCCACCAGCGCTTAACAATAACAGGAGTAATAATTCTTGGCCTGGCTTTTTTGCATTATCACCGCTCTCTATGGCATTATCATTCTATTTTTTTTGATTGGCCTTTTTTGGCCAACTCGAACGAGAACGTCAAAGAAGTACCGGGTCTCAGTGGTAGTTGCTGCACGCAATGAAGCACAGAATATCGGGAATTTGTTAACGGAACTGCAGCAGCAAACATATCCAGCGGAATGGTATGAAGTCATTATAGTGGACGATGGTTCAGAAGATCGTACTGCGGAGATTGTGGATCAATTTGCACGGCGTGACGCCCGCATCCGCCTAATTCAGGTTCAGCCGGATCAAACCCCCGGTTTGATCGCTAAGAAAAAGGCGTTGAACCAGGGCATTCAGCAAAGCACAGGTGAAATCATTTTAAGTACCGACGCCGATTGCCATGTTCAACCGACCTGGATCGAAACCATGGTTTCGTATTTTACTGATGAGGTGGGCTTCGTCGTGGGCTTTTCCCAGTTGGGGAATCCCGGCTATCGCTATTCGTTATTCGAGGGATTACAGGCGGTGGATTTTTTGTCGCTGATGGCGGCAGCGCAGGGTTGTACCAATTTCGATTTTCCATTGGCAGCCTCAGGGCAAAACCTGGCTTATCGTAAAGAGGCCTTTCTATCGGTGGGTGGTTTTGAAAAGGTGAAAAATCGGGTGTCCGGTGATGATGTCTTGCTACTGCAATTAGTTCGCAAGTATACCCCCTGGAAAATACGGTTCGCCAGTGCTCACAGTGGCTTTAACTGGACGAAACCGGAAAAAACGCTCCGAGCATTTTTAAATCAGCGGAAACGCTGGGCTTCCAACGGAGCTTTCCAGATGCGATTGAACATCATTTTTTTTATGTTTATTTTCGTTACTTTTTTGATGAATATCATAGCATTTGTAGGAGCGCCAATTTATTTTTGGTTCACCCACTCATTGTTGGTGCCATTGATAATTCTGGGAGCTAAATTTCTGATCGAATTTTTGCTCACATTCAAAGGGGCATTGGTATATCAACGCACCGATCTGTTGAAATATTTCCCGTTGTGGATGGTATTACAGATGCCCTATGTAATTTTCACGGGTTTGATGGGGAGTCTGGGGCGCTTCATCTGGAAAGAACGGAGATTTTCTCAGGATTTGACTATTTTCAGGATGCATGCATGAAATGGCTGAGACCGTTAATTAATGGATTGGGCCACGCGTGGCAACGTCGCCCACTCAATTCCAGCACCGAGATTCGTCTCACCCGACTATGCAGCCAGCGTTGTCGCCAGTGCCGGGTATATGAGCGCCAGACGGAGCCGGCCAGCATGAGTTACGAGCAGTTCCAGCTTCTGGCGCAGCGATTGCGGGAATATGGCGCCTTCATTGGATTTATCTCCGGCGGGGAGGCAACGCTCGTGCCCGATCTTGACAAGATTCTCGTCGAAGCCCGACGCACTTTTTCCATTGCCACCACCCTGGTGACCGGGCTGTATAATCGAACAGAAGTCATTGCTCGCATCGGAGAGATAGCGCTGGAGAACAACATCAATATTCAAACTTCACTCGATGGACTGGGCACGGTGGGAGATACCCTACGCGGGGTGCCGCAATTTGCGGAGACTGTTTTGCGTCACATGAGATATTTGGCCGAGCGACGCAACGGTTCGACATCTCTGTTGTATGCGAATATCGTGCTCAATAATCTTAATCTGGATCAGGTGCCAGAACTGATTCAGCGCGCGCGTGACCTGGGCTGGAAGACCACCATTGGATTGTACCATCACCTGACGGAGACGACTCGCGCCGATGACGAACTATGCCTTCAACCTGGGCCGCGGCTCGATCGAGTATTACAATTTCTGGAGGGCAATCCCGACATCATGAATCTCAATTCGTTTATACGAGGGATAGATCCCTTCATTCATGGGCAGCAAAGAAAAATATGCGCCTTCGTGGATTCACCGATTCTGACCACTCGAACCACCATCATGGAAAATGGGAATGTGCATCTGTGTTATGGTTTGCCGATCGGCAATATTTTCGATCAGTCGTTGCAGGACATTTTTTCCGGGCCGGATTACCAGCAGCGATTGGAGGAATATCGCCATTGCCCTGGCTGTTGGACCACCTGCTACACCCAGCGTTACTTGCTGGTGCATCCCACCAGCTTCAGTGAATTGATCGATAATTTTAAAAAGGTGAATAGTACCAAATCACGGAATAAGGCTCATGGAACCCCAACGAAACATGATTGAACGACGACGTCATCCTCGCTGGTATCCGGATCGAAAGAATCCGCTTTCCGTTGCGCTTGTCTTTAATGGGGGAGAGAGGTTGCCGGTGGATATTGTAAATATCAGTTGTGGGGGACTATTCGGCCATACCCAACTTTTCGCTCAATTTGTCGAATGGCCGCAGCACAGAGTACCGGTGATTGAATTTAAGTTTCCCAACCGTGAAACTTTTCGCTGCAGCGGTACCATCCTTCGAGTGCAGCCTACTCGTGATAACAATAAGTGCTTTTGTGCGATTCAATTCGACCAGTTCGGCCATGATGAACACAGAAACTGCATTGTGGTTGCCCACGAAATTGAAGCACTTCAAAAGCCCAGCCATAAAGTGATTATTCAGGAACAACAACTTATTCGTCGGCTCCAGCGGAGCGAGAATTATCTCAAAATCACTGATGCCCAGCGGCAAACCGCGATTCGTCGCGCCGTTTACGACTCGTTTGACGATGTGACCGTGTATTTGTCATTGGAAGAAAAATATTGGTTCTTTGAAATTATTGACGAGATGAAGCGCCAGGAACCCAATTATTCTGACAGCTTGAAACGCGCGTTTGTGAATTTGTGTCGTACCGGTATCGAACAAACGATCAAATATCGGCAACAAAAAGTGTTGTAGCTCGCGCCTTGAGAGAGGCAAATCATCGAATTGCGGGACTTTCAATAATGGGAGGAAATCATGAACGTATCGTTATATTTGATTCTGGCGTACCTGCTCATTCTAATGGGCTTCAATTTCTATCGTTCCAAAAAAGTCAAAACGCAAGATGATATGATGGTGGCGGGCCGCTCATTGAGCGTGAAAGTGATGGTATTCACGTTGATCTGCACCTGGATTGGCTCGGGGACGTTCATCGCTGGCGCCGAATTCGCGGCTAAAGCCGGCTGGAGCGCATTATGGTTGCCGGCCGGCGCCTGGTTCGGTATCGTCGTGATCTATTTTCTGGCCGCCAAAATTCGCACCTTTGGCAAATACACCATAGGAGATATTCTCGAGGTGCGCTATGGCAAATTCGCCCGGCTCTTTGGTGCGGTCGCCTTGATCATCAGCTTTACCGCGATTGTCAGCTATCAATTTAAAGCCGGCGGTTACATCCTGAATGTGGTTTCAGATCAGGCCATTTCGGTCGAGACTGGTCAATTTTGGGCAGCCCTGTTTGTGATTGTTTTTACGGCCACGGCTGGCATGATGGCCGTCGCCTACACCGATTTGCCGAATGGCATCATCATCCTGCTGGCGTGTCTGGTGGCAACTCCCATCGTGGTTTATAATGCAGGCGGCGTGGCGGCCATGCAGCAACTACCGGCAGACCATCTCAAGGTGATTAACCAGCAATTTGGCGAGTTTCCGGTGCTGAAGGCCATCAGCTATTTTCTGGCGACCCTGCTGCTGTTGATGGGCGTGCAAAGCATGTATCAAAAATTCTATAGCGCTAAAACGCCGAAGGATGCCCGCAGCGCAGTGGCCCTCTGGGTGGTGGGTACTATTTTTGTGGAAACCGTGGTAGTGGTCATTGCGGTCTTTGCTGCCAGCAAATACTGGCCACAAATTCAGGCATTTCTCAACGGTGACCGCGTCAATGGCATCGATCCCGCCTCCATCGTCATCCAGGCCGCTCGGGGCTTGATGCCGCCTTATATCGGTATTCTGCTGATCGCTGCCGCATGTGCTGTGGTCATTTCCACCGGCATGAATTATCTCCTTTCACCAACCACCAATATCATGCGGGATATTTACCAGCAGTTTATCAATCGTCAAGCCGACCAGAAGACGATGGTGGCTTTGCAGAAGATCTTGATCGTGGTCATCGGTGTTGTCGCGTTCCTGCTGTGCACCAAATTAAAATCGGTGCTGGAAATGAGCTATTTTGCGTACACCATCTATGGCGTGGCAATTACTCCGGCGTTAATTGCGGCGCTGGCCTGGAAGCGGGCGACCAAAGCCGGCGGGCTGGCCTCGATCATCGGCGGGTCAGTAGTGGCGCTGGGTTTATACCTTGCGGGCTTCATCTGGCCATCGATTATGATTCCGTATGGTGATCCCAATGGCGATCCGTTTGGCATCCCATTGATTTACCCGGCGTTTTTTGTCTCGTTGGCTGCGCTGATTATTGGAAGCTACCTGACCAAGCCGCCGAAGACAGAGGAAATCAAGGAGTTGTTTCCGGATGAAATTTGATAAAGAAATTATTTGTTATAGGAATTAAAATTATAATAATAATCATCTGAATGGATCGCGGATTCAACTGATCGAACGCCTGCCTGCCGCAGGCAGGGATCAAAACGGATTTATGTTTAAAGAATTTTAATCCGTTCGAATCGGTTCAATCAGTTCGATCCGCGTGCTAAAAAACAGTACCAATTATTTCTCTGATAATTCAGTTAATTTGCTTCGAATTTGTTTCAATAGCGCCCCAGGCTTGCAAACGACTAATCCCAATGCTGGATCGGGATGAAAATCTTCAATATCGAAAGTTACCAAATAATTCGCTCCGGCTTTTATCGCAACAGCCAAAATTTGCAAGTCTTTTCGATGCGCCATATTTTTCAATTCATTCATCTCTGACCAGGTCGAATTCGGCAATACTTCGACTGAATTGGCAATAATTTTTTCAAAGATGGGTTCAGCTTCGGACAATTTCTCCCGAATGGCTTCTCGGCACTCATCGATTGCCTGCTTGCAGGTGAAGCCTTTCAATAAATCCAACTCGCATAACTGAAGCAAAAGAAAGGATGCCTCGGATTGCGAGAACGAACCGGCAATCAGGACATTGGCATCAAAAAATATCGTCAGCAGAGGAATACTCATCGATCAGCCACCATGGAATATTGTTCTGCTTTTCGCTTTTCGATCACCCCTGTTATCAGTTCTTCCAATGTTACATTGTATTTTTCCCGAAGCTGCTCCATTTCCGCAACCAACTTCGGCAGGATCGATCTCCTGGGACTGACGAAAAATCCTTCACCCAAATCGACAATTGTCAATGGATCGCCATCATCGAGCTGGTAGCGGTTGCGAATTTCGGTTGGTATCGTTATCGATCCGCGCTGTCTCATTTGGACTATTTTTGTCATCTTATCATCCTTTCTGAATTTCTGATTTTCTGAAATAAAGATAATCATAATTTTCGAATCATGCAAGGGAAATTTTTAAATTATCATGCAGCAATCATTACTTAAGAATCAAGTTAAAAATTAAAATAATTTAAATGCCATGTGGTGAGTAATCTCTTGGCATTGTTCATGTAAATTCATATTATAGACTAAATCTCATTAACGCATAACGGACTGCAGGGAATTAAGAAATGGGATACTATAATTTTGATTGAGGCAGGGAGAATTTATTTTTTCACTGCCTTTTTTATTTAATAACTAAATAAAAATTTGAGGTACCTTGGTCAAAGATTTTATAGAACGCGGATGACACAGATAACGTGAATTCGCACGGATAACGACAAGTCGAAAATTAGCAAAGATCAGCGTAATCCTCTTCATCCCCGTTCTATGATCTTTTTAATTCTGGCTTAGCTATGCTTGGAGAAACTTATTAACTTGGCCGTAAATAGTTTTGATTCTGATTCATTTTTTTGTATATTAATCGCCATGAAAACAAACGATGGCAGAACATTTAAGTTAGACACCCTTGATTTTGTCAGAAAACGAGCGATTGAACTTTTCAAGCAAGGTCACAATCGCCGCGAAGTCGCTGGCCTGCTGGGTGTTAGCCGCAACTCCGTTGGTACCTGGGTAAACATCTACAAAGAACATGGGCTCAAAGGTCTTGATCTGAAGAAACCGGGCCATAAAATCGGTTCTGGTCGCCGGTTGAGGCCGGATCAAGAAAAGAGTATCCAGAAAATGATCCGCGACAAGATGCCGGATCGGCTGAAATTGCCTTTTGCTCTTGGGAATCGTCGAGCGATTCACGGCCTTATCAAAGAACAGTTTGAAATGACCTTACCGACACGCACCATAAATCACCATTTGCATCGCTGGGGTTTTAGGCCACAGCGTCCAATAAAACGGGCCTATGAGCAAAATCCGAACAAAGTTCAGGAATGGTTGGACCGCACTTATCCGACCATCAAAGAACGCGCCCAAGCGGAAGAAGCTGAAATTCATTGGGGCGATGAAACCGCCGTCTCCAACGATTGCCATTATGGACGCAGCTACGCTCCCAATGGTAAAACGCCTGTCGTCCTATGAAACGCCAATCGCTTTTCTGCGAGCATGATTTCCAGTATCACCAGCCAAGGCAAAGTCCGGTTTATGTGTTATCAAGGCGCAATGAACTCGCACTTGTTTCTGACGTTAATCTACCTGTTCATCACTCTAAGCCAGTGAAAAAATGGTTGGCAGAACATTTTGATGAAATCGAGTTATTCTTTTTGCCTGCTTATTCGCCGGAGCTCAATCCTTATGAATATCTCAATCGTGATTTTAAACAATCGGTTGCGAACAAGCCGCCGGCACGAAACGAGAATCAGCTTAAAACACAGTTGATGTCACAGATGAAAAGCATCCAAAAGTTTCCTGAACGTGTAAGATCATATTTCAAAAATCCAGATGTCATTTATGCAAAATAATTTATGGCCGGATTAATATATGATTGCCATCGGAACAAAACGATGATATGCATTTGGCAAATGAAAATTGCTTTTCAAAATTGAATTAAGAAATCAATTCTCCATTTCAGATATTGGTCGGTAGCAATGAGTTTATCGAGCGGCAGGTGGCTGAAATTCAATCTCGTTTGCCAGAAGATTTTTGTCTATTTCAGAACTATCCCAATCCATTCAATGCGACCACGCAGATTCGCTTTCAACTGCCATCTTTTGAAAAAGTGAGGTTGAAAATTTTGAACGTGATGAGGCGGGAAGTTCGAGCGTTGTTGAATGAAAAACGTGCTGCTGGCGATTATCAGGTTTATTGGGATGGAAAAGATAACCAGGGTAATGAGGCGGGAATGGGGGGGGGTATTTGTGTGTTTTTCAAATGGGACGATATGTTGAAGGCCGGAAGGTTTTGCTCTTAAAATAACTTTGGTGACAATATAGTATTTTGCATTCGATTTCAACTCGCTTTTATCAACGCACCTTTCCGAAGGTTATTCAACTTCGTAAAAGAATCTATCCAACAATAACTGTAAGATCATTATTCCTTCATTTTTGTGCTTGACAAAGTTTGAAAGATTAGGTATATTCAATCAAAGAAAATGATAAAGCCTGATTATTATTAAAAAATAACGAGGAGAAATTTAGCATGCATCGACCCCTGTTGGAAATGATCGACAATCAAAAAGTTGAACGAATTTTAGCTGAAGCTTACTCGGTTCTTGAAAAAGTAGGCGTACTGATTGAAAACGAGGAAGCGATAGCATTATTGGAATCCGCTGGCGCCAGAGTGGATCGAAAGAATCGAAAAGTATATTTTCCGCTCGTATTGATTGAACGATGCGTCAAATCTGCTCCGAGTTCAATTACCATTTATGATCGGAATGAACAGCCGGCGATGCAATTATCGGGCAATAATATCCATTTCGATCCGGGTTCTGCCGCGCTTACTATTCTCGATTGGAAATCTCAGCGACAACGAAAACCTGTCACTCAGGATTTGATCCATTTAAGTCGTCTGACTCATTTTTTAAATAATCTGGCTGCGCAGTCCACCGGCCTGATTTCTTCGGACGTTCCCCAGGAAATTGCTGACCGCTATCGCTTATTCATCGCACTACAAAATAGCACCAAGCCCATTGTCACCGGCACCTTTGCGCTGGATGCCTTCGATTCGATGAAATCGATGTTGATTGCGGTTCGAGGTGGCGCCGAAAATTTACGCCAAAAGCCGTTGGCGATTTTTGACTGCTGTCCTTCGCCACCGTTGAAATGGAGCAACCTTACCTGCCAGAATTTGATCGATTGCGCCAAAGCTGGCATTCCGGCCGAGCTGGTTTCCATGCCTTTGACCGGCGCAACATCGCCCGGGACCATTGCGGGAGCGTTGGTACAGCATGCGGCAGAAAGTCTCAGCGGCGTGGTAATTCACCAATTGGCTCATGCTAGATCACCGATCATCTGGGGCGGATCGCCGGCAGCTTTCGACATGCGACACGGCACGACGCCAATGGGCGCCATCGAGACAATGATGATCGACTCTGCTTATGCCAAAATTGGAAAATACCTGGACCTGCCAACGCATGCCTACATGGCCTTGAGCGATGCCAAGCTGCTGGATGCTCAAGCGGGATTGGAAACAGGCATGGGCGCTGTTATCGCTGCACTGAGTGGGATCAATGTAATTTCCGGACCGGGTATGCTGGATTTTGAAAGCTGTCAGTCATTGGAAAAATTAGTGATCGACAATGAAATTTGTGGCATGGCATTGCGGTTGGCCAGGGGCATCGAGCTGAGAACGGGGTTCGCTGCAGATCTCTATGGTGATATCTATGATGGCGAGCACTTTTTGACCTCTGACCACACGCGGCAATGGCTGCGTGATGAATTTTATTTCCCATCTGGCGTCATCGATCGTGCTAATTATCAAAGCTGGCTGACCACCGATGGCCGATCGGCTGGCGAAAGAGCCCACCAACTGGTACATGAGTTGTTAAAGAAAGAAGTCCCACTGCTGGACCAACACGCGATCGAAGAGCTGCGACACATTATGCTCCATGACGCACAACGCTATGGCCTGACCAGATTGCCGTACTGAGGTGGCAAGTGGGACAGGGCTAAATAGGAACTATTTTCACGATCGACATGGTTATAACCAAGCCAGCGGATTTCGATTGCACCAGGTCATCTGTTTCGATTTAGCCCTGTCATCGAGCGGCGCTGAAATATTGCTAATCGAGCAAAAATTCCATGATGCACTTGAGGGTTCAATATTAACCTTGCGCCTGGATCTTGAAGACAACTCCTTTTGGATCAGGGCAGCACAATCGGTTGGTTTCACGAATCCAATCATCCTCGGGCAAATCGTCTTCATGTTGTTTGCTGATCAGAAAGGGAATTAAGCTTTGCAATGCAAACATGCAGGTCCCCTTGGCCGAGGGAATGACGATTTTCCCCTGCCCAACCACTTCGAAGCGATCTCCCACTTTCAAATTCGCACCGCAGCGCTGTTTAATTTCGGCAACTTCTACGATCAAATTCTTCATGGCCAAATCCTCCGCTCTTCTTTTTGAATAAAATGTTGGTTGGCGAACTATGCAAAAAAGCAACGAATTCAAATCAAGACCTTTTGCGTGATTTTTTCCCGATAGGGTAACTCCCGCATCAAACTTCCACATTAATCACTTGAGGCAGGATTGAAAAAATAGCGATCTGTTTTTGCTGAGATTTCGACCTGCTTTATTTTAGCAAAAATTTGGGAACATGGCAAGGGAAATTTAGCGGAATTGAAAATTGTGTGGCCAAGGCTTCCAAAACCGAACAAGGAGGCAATTGCGATTTTGCGAATTCTGGAATCGATGGCCATAAAACGATTGCACCAAAACACGCACTGCTCCTACCGCATTTCGCGATCGGAGCAGTGGTGGAGGGAGGAGATGTGAAAACAATTGCTAATATAAAACCAGATTTGTTAAGAATTCCTCTACGGCGTTCTCTGTCAACTCGTACCTGATTTTGCTCATTAGATGATGACATTTTGTTAAAGGAATGTGGGCCAATTTCTCCCCATTGAACTTGAAGACGATGTTGCGTGATTGAAAATTAGCCGTAGGCGCTTCCTCACCGATGACTGCGGCAGAAACCATCATCATCCCGACGATTGTCCCCAGGGTTTTCATTTTGGTCTCATTATCGCTACTCATCAATAAATTGATCAGCTTGGAGTCCACATGCCAGCTTACCAGCACATCGTATCGCCGATCACCAACTGGATACAGAGTGATAACGGCATTGATCTTGCTCAGCCTTTCCTCCACGCGTTGCGCAAAATGATCGACGCCGTTATCATTGGAAGCGTATTCATTGCTTTGTGCCAGGCCAGTTGAAGCCCAACCAACCAGAATCACAACCCCCAGGATTAAAACCAGCAGCTTTGAATTTTGGGTAGACATTGGAGTTCCCTCCTATTTTTGGTGATAAATATGATAGTGAATTATTTACGCCAGCAACTTATCCCCCAGGCAATCGACATCGGGTGTCGTTAGAGGTCGCTTTTACCAACCCGAGGTCGAACTTCAGCCGCCCTTAACATGACTCCTGAAATCAAAATCTTACAATTTTTTTTAAAGTGGCCTGGACTATTTCTGAAAGGGAAGGTTTAGGTGCTGGTTCGGTAGTGATCGCATGATGGGACGTTAGGTCAGAACAAAAGGGCTAATCAAATAGGTATAGCCACGCACCATAGCGCAGGATGCCGCTGCTCCAATGATGGCTATTCAGCCAATGGCCGTTTTGAAGTTTGCGACCTTGCTGGTGTTGCAATTCACTTTTTCAACCGGCGCCTTTGCGATTGGCATCACTTGCGAAAAAATGATGCTAAAAAATTAAATATTTTGCTTGACTTTTACAGAATATTTTATAACATTATCCATGCATTCAAGCTATTGATCACGATTCTTAACCATTTTCACGCACTTCACCTCGGGCTTGCTCTCTAAAAATAAATTTTTCTTGTCTCTTCAAAATTTCAACGTAGCGCTGCTGGTAGTTTTGGGATCAGAATGTCAATTATTTTCCGGTTTTGTACTGCAACTCCACGTCATTAGACAGCTAATTTCTTAGTAGCTCGTGAATCGAACCCGCGATTTGTGTATTAGATTATGGAAGACTCAATCAATTTAGAGAATCTCCTGCGCCAGGCAAAAAGTGGTGACGAACAGGCGGCAGCTTCGATTTATGAAAAATTGGCTGTAAGATTTGCCGCTCTAATAACAAAAGAATTGCAGCGATATGAGATCGTTAGAAATGCGATCCAACTGGATGAGGCTATTGCCGATATTGGTCGCCAGGCTATGGAGACGGTGAAAGCGCTTTATCCGCTGCACAGTCCCAAATGGTCGTTTCAGCGGGCAATTAATGTCCTGCACAACATCGTCGATGACTTTATTCTGAATACATTGGTGCCGCTTGCTCAATATGGGGATTTGGCTGCGGAAGATCTGCTGTTCCAAAAGTTGAGGCAAAAGTTAATAGAATATATCAATAAAAAACGTAACGATCGCGAATAAGCGGCAATGGCATACACAAAAGGCTATCTGAGGAGTTGCTGAAAATGCAATCTACCCATGCTGAAATAAAAAAGCAACTGGCTTGCTACCAATTCGGGTTGCTCAGCGATGAAGAGAAACTCCACATTGAAGCCCATCTGTTTGATTGTGCCGATTGTCTGGACGATCTCTATGAATTTACTCCAATCGTCGACCTGCTGGAAACCATGCCGGAGCAGTTTATTCCACTATTGGCGCTACGCGCCTCGGTAATCGATCGACTGCATTACGCTGCTGAGAAAATAATCGCCATGATCAAACGCGTGGGTTCTGTGTCGCCGGCTGTTTCCCCCAAGACAATCTGGGATTGGATCCCGTTTCGCCTTCTGGCGCCCGTCATGGCTGTCGTTCTGATCATCATCCTCATCTGGTTTGTGCCGGAGAAAAATTATTCCGACCTTGCTATTCTCCAGAAAGCGACTTATCGCCCATTGCAATTGCGCGGCTCCGCGCAAAACGTCAAGACTCTAGCTCTGTTTGATGAGGCGATGGCGTTCTATCAGGCTGACAACTACTCTGCCGCCATCGAAAAGCTGACTGCATATATCATTGAATCACCTGCCGATCCATGGGGCTATTATTATTTGGGGATTTCATTGCTAATTACCGGTTCAGCTTCGCAAAGCCTCTCTTATCTTATCACGGCTGGCAAAATTGCTGATGAGCAGAACGAACGATCATTGCATGAGCAGTGCCTGTGGTATCTTGGCAATGCTTACCTGAAACTCAACAATAAGGATGCGGCGCTAACCACGTTCCAGACGATCGTGAATTTGCAAAGCAAACTGGCATCGGCGGCTGAAGTCCAAATTATTAACATCCAGAAGCGCTAAACCATGAATCATCAGTAATGCATTGAATCATCGAAAGCAAAATTCCATTTGAAAATACAAAGTTGACAATCTCATTCTATGTGCCAATTTTCGTATTCAATCAGGTTTACAATGAAAATTGCCGCTTGTCTAAAAGCAGGAGTAAGCAATGGATTTCAAAGTTTACCGCCTTGATTTTCGTATTTGGATCCTTGCAGCAGCTATGATTCATTTCTTCTCGATTGATATATATGCCAGCGCCTCGGCAGCATCCCCGCCGGTTATCCGAACTGCAGCCGCCAATCCAGCGGGGCTACAAAATTGGCAGGAACTCGTTGCCGAGCGGAAAGCCGACTCGTTGATGCAAACCGGGCAGGCCGCTTATGACGATGACCGTTTTTCAATTGCATTGAATGATTATACGTTGGCGCTCGGATTTTATCGGCAGTACCCGAATCCTCGAAAAATTGCCAGATGTCTCCTAGGTATTGGCGAAGTGTATTATGCTATGTCCGACTATCGTCAAGCCCTGACGAATTACGAGGAGGCGTTGGCTAGCATTAAACGTGTGATTGATCCGTCGCTTACGGCAGAATCCCTGCGCCAGATTGCCTGGGCCAGGTATCAGCTTAAGGATTATCGTGAAGCCATCTGGTCGTTTGACGAAGCCCTTAAATTTTATCAATCATTGCAGCAACCACGAATGGAAGCGGATTGCTTTTGGGGAAAAGCCTTTGCGTTGATGGGGTCGAAGCAATATCTGGATGCGGCAGAAAATTTTGAGATGGCCAGTCGTTTATTTGAGCGAGCAGATCTCCGGTTGAAGCGGTTCAAAAGCGTTTATTCCGCTGGCTATGCCCTTTATCGCGCTGAGAAATATGCCGAGGCCATTGAATACTTCAAAAAAGCGGAAGCTCTCTCGAAGAACCTGAAAGAGGATGACGGGCTGGCAGATTGCTATCTTTTTTGGGCGCGTGCATTGTATACACTGCAGAATTTCGATGAAGCGATGGAGAAATATCGTCGGTCGTTGGCGCTATCAGAGGCAGTTGGTGATAGCACCGGCATGGCGGACTGCCATTGCGGCATGGGCAAATGCTATTTTGGACTGAAGAATTATGAGACCGCGGCCAGATTATTCGACTTAGCGGGCAAGCTCTACCAACAATTGAAAAATGACTTGCAGCAAGCTTACTGCCTGCTGATGCAAGCCCACTCGCAATTTAATCAAGCGAAATATGATTTATGCCTTGCGCCATATCAAGCTGCGGCAATCATTTATCATGCCTATCCTGACCAAAAGGCCAATGAAGCTCAATGCTGGCAAGGTTTGGCCGATGCGCAACGAGTGCTTTCCCGATACCGAGAAGCAATTGCTAACTATACCACCGCGATCAACCTCTTTCAGCAGATTAATGATCTGGCGGAAATCGCTCAATGCCGGCGTCGAATTGCAGATTGCTACTTTAAACTGGAAGAATACGAGACGGCACTGGCCTTCTATAGCCAGGTCAGTTTGGCGTTTCATAATTTAACGGATTTGGCAGAAGAAGCATACTGTCTCCAGCAGCAGGGCGATTGTCATCTGAATCGAAGTCGCTATCGCGAGGCCGAAGTGCAATATGGATTGGCGGCGGACCTGTATCAGAGACTGGGCGATCCGGAAAGCGAGGCGAAGTGCTATTTCAAGAGAGGCAAATGTCTGGAAAATTTGCAGCGCTACTCAGAGGCCTTGCAAACATACCAGCGCGCTTATGATGGCTACTCAAAGATTCCCTCCCCAACGATGCTCGTTAAGTGTTTGCTGAATCGGGGCCTAATTTTTCAAAAGATAAATGCGCTTCCAGAAGCCGAGGAACAATTTAATCAAGCGATCCGATTAGGGCAGAGCTTAGAGGATAAAACGCTATTGGCCGAAGTCTATTTGAAAATGGCAGCTCTCAAGAGCCGGCTGGCAAAGAATCGTCCTGGAGCTGACGCGAACGATCTTTTTCGGGATGCGGAGAAATACGTTACCCAGGCGATTAAGATTTATGACACCAGTCGGGACAGTACCGGCCTGGCAGAGGCGTATCAAGCACAGGGTGGATTGTATTTTGATCAAAAGCAATTTGAACTGGCGATTCAATTTTACGATAAGGCTCGTGGAATTTATATGGGCATCGATGCGCAGGAAAATATAGCCAGTTGCTGGATCAATTCGGGCAGTGCCTACTTTAATCTTAAAAAATATCAAGAGGCCCAGCAGCATTATTTCGCTGGGCTTGTCATTTATCGGCAGTTGAATCTACCACTCCAGATGGCTAATTCGCTGACGAAATTGGGGCATGTTTATTTGCAACTCAAACCGCCTCAACTGGATCAGAGTACAAAATGTTTTCAGGAGGCGCTGGCGTTATATGCAACCCTGCCTGATGCCGATCTGGCGGAAACTGCCCAATGTCATCGCGGCATGGGTGATATCTATCTGCAGCAGGGGTTGCCGGCGGAGGCAAAAATTCGGTATCAAAATGCCTTGGCAATCTACGGTAAAATTGTCGATCCAATAGGTAAAGCCTATTGCAAGACTGAACTGGGTGATGCCGAATTGCAGTTGGTGAATTTTGCGGAAGCACTGGGCTGTTACGAGGATGCACTGCATATTTTTGAGGAAAATAAAGATCAGGTGGGAATTATGTACACCGATCTACAAATGGGTAAAGCTTTTTATCATCAAGCGCAATATGAAAAAGCGCTGACCATCTTCGAACGCACATTGCGCCTTGCTCGAACCAATGACAATAAAGCATTTCAATTGAGCTGCTATATCGACATGGGTAATATCTACAATGAAGTCGAAGCTTTTGATAGCGCAGAAGTCGCCTATCAGCAAGGTTTGACATTAGCCATAGCATTGCATGATTCCACCAATGAAGGTAGCTGTTATGTGAACCTGTCGAATATCTATTATCATCGACAAAACTACCAGCAGGCGCAGGAATTTTGTGAGCGGGCACTCCGGATTGCCCGAAAGCAAGGGGAAACGACATCGCTGGTGATCTGTTTGATCAATCTGGGCAACATTCTGTCCGGCCGGGCAATGGTGGAACAGGCGATTCAAAGTTACGAGGAGGCCTATCAAATTTCAGAGCGGCTGCGATTCCAAAAAGGCCTGGGACTGGCTCTGAATAATCTGGCGAGCATCGATGTTGACCGTGGTCGTTATGCCGAGGCGCTGAATCGCTTTCGCCAGGCCGAGCTGATCCTGTCCGAAAATCAGATTCGAAAAGTGCTGGCAACCGTCTATGCCAATGAAGGCGTGGTTTACGAAAAATATGAACAGTATGAAAAAGCACTGGCCGCGTATGAATCCGCCATTCAAATTGTTGAAGATATTCGAGAGAGCCTCAGACGCGAGCGGCTAATCCGGAGTTTCATCGAAAGTAAAGCCGAACTTTATGATCGGATCATTTTGTTGTTGATTAATCGTTTCAATAATATCCAGAAAGCGGCGTATTACCTCGAAAAGTCGAAACATCCGGATCTACAAGAGACTTATCACCAACTGGCACGGGCCTCGGGGGATCCGCAGTTGGTGGAATTGTGGCAGAAATGTCAGGAATGGAAGCGAAAGATCAGCCAGGAAGAGGCAGCACTGGAGCAGTTGCAGGACAAGGCGGACATGTTGCGAAAGCAACAAATTCATCGCTCCTTGAATATGTCCAAGCGTACGGCCGATTCGCTGGCGCAATCGTTGGGCGAGGGCGTTCATATTCGATTGAAGCTATTGGAGGGATTGCAGCCCCGGATTCCTGCCAATGCCGCGTTCATCCTGTATCATCCGTCGCGCAATGGCCTGTTCATCTTTCTGGTAACCGCGACTAATTTTCAGGTGGTACAGGTTCCGGTGCCAAAGGATACTCTCTATGCCCGGATTCGGCACTACCGGAATCTGATCCATCGAGAAGTCGAGAACTCACGACAGCGAGGGGAATTGCCAACCGTGGATTCCTGGCAGGATCGCGCCATGCAGTCGCTATGCGATGTGATGCAGGAATTGTACGACTTTCTCATCAAACCGATAGAACCTGCCTTGGCAAATAAGCAACTACTTACCTTCATTCCCTCTGAGTTGCTGTATTATTTGCCAATTCATGCTCTGGCTACCAGAAAAACTTCAGGCCAGATGGAATTTCTGATCGAGCGCTGGCAGGTTAGCTATTTTTCCTCCATCAGTTTTTTGAATTTGATCGAAGCCAGAACTCGCGTTCACCAAAAACAGAGTTCGCCGCAGGTGGTGGCATTGGCCCTTGCTGAAAATAAACTTCAGTATGCCGCAGAAGAAGTATCGATTATTAAGGAATTTGTCCCCAATGCAGAAATATTTTGCGGCCAAGATGCCACTGAAGAGATTGCCGTTCAGAAAGCTCGCTCCTGCTCGATCCTGATATTGGCTACGCATTGCTTTCTAAATAATGACAATCCGTTCCAGACTTTTGTAGAATTGGCGCCATCAGGCAGTTATGACGGCAAATGGTTGGTGGGGGAGGTAAAGGAAATTTCATGTCCCAATTTGGATCTGGTTATCCTATCGAGCTGCGCCACTTCCATCGGGGGGGAGAATCCTGGAGTAGAAGTTTGCAACTTCACCGAATCATTTGCCACAGCGGGCGCAACGTCGATTATCGCTACGCTGTGGCCAGTGAGCGATGTGTCAACTAAAGAATTGATGATGCATTTCTATCGTGGCTATTTCAAACAGGGAATGTCCAAAGTAGAAGCGTTGCGCCAGGCGCAATTGCAACTGTTGCATCATCCCCAATATCGGCATCCCATGGCCTGGGCACCATTCGTGCTATTTGGTGATTGGAAATAATCTGTTTGTGGAGCATAGCTTGAGCCATTATGGCTAACCAGTCTTGAGAAACACCACTGTGTAGCGCAGTCATTGCAGCGGAAATTCACCCGTAAGGTTTGGCCGATTCGTGGAACGTAGCCAACGGAGGTTGCTGTTCAACTCCGTTACTAAAGAATGGGGGAAACAGACTATTTAAAACAGGAGGTTTCTTATGAAGAACCAAAAGCAATTCGCGGGTGGCTGGGTCATCTGCATGGTGCTTAGCTTGATCATTTTTCCCTGGCCAGATCTCACTTACCCCCAAACATCTGAATCCGAAGATCAAATGATCAAAGCGTTCAAAGACATGGAGACGACTGCCGATTATGAGAAATTTATCAACACCTACCATCCAGATGAACTGGCATTTTTAGCGGTTCAGAAATTAACCAAGCCGTTTCTGGAGCGCCAGGATTGGCCGGGGGCAGTAGCCGTGTATCAAAAATACAAACCCCAATTCCCCGGCATGGAACAGAAATTTGACAAAATAATTGCCTTGCTAAATGCACCCGCAGTGGACGTCGAAATCAAAAATTTGGGCAGCGGTGTGAACACCGACGCTGGAGAGTATTGTCCCGTGATTTCTGCGGATAATAAACGGCTCTATTTTCTTCGGACCAGAGATAAATTTATTACTGTTGGCAATCTAAAATTCCGAATGGAAGATGAAGATGTCTTCTATTCAAAGTTCGATTCAATGAGTGCACCTTACAATTGGGGCAGCGGTATCAAAATGGTTTCTATCTGCACCGATAATCCTGAGGGCCCTCTTGGCATTTCTTCCGATGGCAATACGTTGCTGGTATTTGGCAATTATGAGGGCTCAATCGGTCGCGGGGACATCTTTTTCACTGAAAAAAAAGCTTATGGCTGGGGGAAAGTCAAGCCAATGCCGGCACCGATTAACAGTGGGGAGTTTGATGCCGACGCCACGTTCACGGCCGATGGCAAGGCGATTCTATTCGTTTCGGATCGGCCGGGCGGAGTTGGGACTTTTCAGCAGAAAGATGAATTCTTTCATGGAGATTATTGGGGAAATACCGATATTTATGTCTGCCTCAAGCAATCCGATACCACCTGGACAGGGCCGATTAATCTGGGGCCGATTATTAATACTCCCTATTGCGAGCGCTCGCCTTTTCTGCATCCAGATGGGAAGACGTTGTATTTTAGCTCCACAGGACATCCTGGCTTTGGGGAATTGGATGTGTTCAAAGCAACTCGCTTGAGCGATACTTCCTGGACTCAATGGAGCGCTCCAGAGAACCTGGGCAAAGAATACAACAGCAGTGATTACGATTGGGGGTACATGATCTCGACCGCGGGTGATCTGGCTTACCTTTCCGTTCGCAATCGCAGCAATAGTTATGGTGGTTCGGATATCTATTCCGTCAAGCTTAAGGAAACCGCGAAGCCATTGGCGGTCACTACTGTTTCAGGCAAAATCACCGATCCCGATGGCAAGGCGCTGGAGGCGAAGATCAAATGGGATGATCAGACAATGGGCAAGCCCGCCGGTGAAGCCAAAAGCGATCCCCAAAATGGCCGCTATTTTATCGTGCTCCCCGCAGGTCATCGGTATGGCTACCACGCAGAGCTCGAAGGCTACATTGGCAAATCAGAACACCTGGACCTGACAGACAAAAAGCAATTTACCGAATACAATCTCGACATTGTGCTCTATCCGGCTGAGAAAATCAAGGAGGTGATTACCAAGGGGGATAGCGTTATCTCTATAGAAGTAAACAACATTTTCTTCGACATTGATCGATGGGAGTTGAAAAAAGAATCCCACGAAGAACTGGATCGCTGGGTTGAATTTTTGGCTGCCAATCCCGATATTCCATTCGAAATTCATGGGCATACCGACAACACCGGCACCGATGACCATAATCTGGTGCTGTCGGAAAAGCGTGCCGCAGCCGTCCAGCAATATTTATTGAACAAGGGCATAACTCGAAGCCGCATGACGATCAAGGGATTTGGCAGGACCAAGCCTGTTGAGACCAATGATACCGAAGAAGGGCGGCAAAAGAATCGCCGGGTGCAGATTGTATTTGGGAAAGTGGCAACCAAATAACGATTGGCATCTGCCAGGCTGACTGTGGCTTCGATTGAAGAATGTTGGTGGATTGGAGTATTAGCTATTGCTTTAAGAAATTTGCGGCGACTGGATGCTCAGAAGCCGAATACCTGGAGCATCCAGTCACTGCCTTGTTGCGAACAATGATTTTGAAACGAGAAAAGCTGATGAACCAGGAGTTGGAAGAAATGCGTCGGCGATCAATGATCATTCACGTCATCTTTTTCTGTTTTCAATTGTTGTTATCGATAAGCCAGGCAACTTTTGGTCAGTCCTCAGTGCTTATCCCTGCTGGCCCGGTGGTGCTGGGCAACCAGCCCGAGGGCTATGGCAATTATGCCCCGCAAATTATATCTTTGCCCGCCTACCTAATTGACCGATATGAGGTGACCAATCAGGAATTTGCTCAATTTGTGGCGGACAGTGGCTATTTCCGTCAGGTGTACTGGATTATTTCCGGAGCGGACGATTCGCTGGCGGGATGGCGCTGGCGGCAGGAAAACGGAATTGTAGGCCCTAAATTCTGGGACCTCGCCAGCGATCCGTACTGGAAAAAGGATCCGTATTCTAACGGAGCCAATACGCCGGTTGTTGGGGTCAGTTGGTTCGAAGCCTTTGCCTATGCCCGATGGGCTGGTAAGCGTTTGCCCACATCGGCAGAATGGGAAAAGGCCGCTCGCGGCACCAGCGATCAGCACGGTCAATGGCAAGGGGTTGGGGTTGGTGTCAAGTACCCCTGGGGGAATAAATTCTTTGAAGGACAAACCCCGCCCGATTACAAGCTGTGCAACTGGCGACTTCGGTATTGGGCCTATCGCTACCCGGACACGGATGGCCGAGCCTACGACGTCGGCTATCCGCTGAAAGTGTGGCAGAATGACGGCTTTCGTGAGTCGGCCGCTCCTGTAGGAAGTTATAGTCCGCAAGGGGATAGTCCTTATGGTGTTGCGGATATGGCCGGCAATGTCTGGGAATGGACGGCAACCTCACACCCGCAATTTGAAAATAGCTTGAAAATCATTCGCGGCGGCTGCTGGTATAAGAGCACCCTGGATCATCTTAAGAGCGGTTACATTCATGCCGCTGGTCCATACCTGCGGGCAAAGTATCTTGGATTTCGCTGCGTGAGTCCCGCTCCATAGGCTAGTCATCCACTCGCGAAATTTGAGGTAGCGCTTATGTCAGATTTTAGCAACAGGCTGGCGTGATCATGAATAAGGAGAACGACGCGATTAATTTTTCAGAGAGAAGCTTTAATCTGCAAATTAAAAAGGGATCGTTAATGAAAAAGCACATTTTGATTGGAATGGCAATTTTGTGGGTTGGCTGTGCTGGCAACCGACCGATGGAAAGGCTGCCGCTGGAACTGCCTATCGGCAGCCAAATGAAGGTCATCCATATCAATACCAGTCAATTCCCTCGCATCACAGCAAAAGTAATCATAAAAAATAATCAGAATCAGCCGGTCATCAATCTGGCACCACCATACGGCCATGTAAAAGATTGGCAACGAATCTGGCGTCCGTTGGTGGAACAGCACCCCCTATTTCAGACCGGTCCGCTAACCAATTTCAGCGTTGTCGAAATTCAGCCAGAGGTAAAATTGCCGGACACTGCTCCGGGCAAGCCCAAGCCTCTGCTACCTGCTGCTGTGGTTTTGGTCATCGACGTCAGCGGCTCAATGTCGGGCGAACCATTGGCCAAAGCGAAAGAAGCGGCGCTGATGTTTGTGGATAATGCGGATGTGGAGATTGCGCTGATTGCCTTTGATGACGAGGTTTATTTCAAAAATGATTTTACGTATGACAAAACTTCCCTGAAAAATTCGATTACCGGTCTGCAAAGTGGCGGAGGCACTCATCTCTACAATGCTCTGTTCGACGCAATTCAGTTGCTCAAAAGCAAAAGAGGCGATCGTCATATTATTGCCCTCACCGATGGGGCAACTAGCGGCGACCGCTATTCGCTGGAGCAGATTATCAATCTGGCCAATAGCGGCGATGTGAACATTTCCGCCGAGACCGGTACTGGGAGCAAAATTTTCACTGTGGGTTTGAGATATGAGGGAGGCAATCTGCGAACGCTGGCGGAGCAAACTGGTGGACAATACTGGTATGTGGCGAAACCAGAGGATTTGCCCAATCTATTTAGCCAGTTATCTGAAGAGATGCTGGCCAAGTTCTATTATCTCATTTCATACCGAACAACTTTTGTGATCGAGGATGGTACCAATCGCACATTCAGCTTTGATATTTTGGATAATGCCTTGAATGGCAACTACACTGCCCCACTGTCCAAAGCACGCTTCCATTTATCCGGCAGAATCTGGGATCGGGACACTCATGAGAAAGTGCCGGCGGCCAAAGTAACCATTCGGCCTCAGGATTCTGATAGCGCAACCAGCGCTGTCGCCGATGAGAACGGTCATTATGAGTTGCTGGCGAAAAGAACAGCAGGTAAATACTCAGTTTTTGTGGAGGGGCCGGAGCACTTCATCGCGGTGATGGATACGTTTCTCTGTCCCCCAGATAAATATTACAGCCAGAAGGATTTCCAACTTGAAAAAATAAAAATAGGTTCGACCGTGGCCATGCGCATGATACATTTTGAAACCAACGAGTTTCTATTTGAACCAGTTTCGTTGCCGGATCTCATGGTCATGGGAGAGTATTTTGTCAAGCACCCACAATTGAAATTTGAGGTCAGCGGTCATACCGATAGTTACGGCAATGCCGATTATAATCTGTGGCTATCTGAGAAACGAGCCGAATCGGTCGCTGATTTTTTTATTAGTCTGGGCGTGCCAGAGAGCAATATCACCGTCCGCGGCTATGGCGAATCGCGCATGCTGGTGCCGGATTATTCGGCAGAGGATCGATATCAAAATCGCCGGGTGGAGATTAAGGTATTGGAGATGGACAACCGAAAATAAAACCGGAATTCTTAGCTGACAACATCTATCCGCCGACCACCGGCAGCAAAGAAGAAAGTGGTAGCTTGGTCTTGCTGCTCAATCGGTCTTAAGTGGAGTCTTTTTTCGTTTGCCAAAGACGATGATCAGTCCCATGCAGATCAGGAGCAGGAAGACCGCTGCCAGAGCATAAGCTACTTGTTTTATGCGCATTAATTTTGCGTCAATACTTACCAGTTGCTGCTCTTTCGCCTGCAGTTTTTCCGCATTAATTGTTACTTCTTTTTCGATAGCCTGGAGCTGCTCCTTTTTCTCACGCAGTAGCTTTATTAGCGAATCGCCAGTGGTGGTTGAGTCGTGGCCATTGGTCGAGAGTTGCTGCAGCGATGATGTGTCGGGTAAAGTGGCGGAGGCTGGCGGAGCTGCGAACAGGGGATGAGAAAGCAGCGACGGGAGAATAAGAAATAGAACAGATAGTTGGCGAAATTTGGTAATCATTTATTCCCCCTGTTCAAAGGGTGGGTTAGGGGAGTAGTTACGCCGACGGAAATAAGCTGGCATAGCTCCTGGCAGGTGAGGATGTGCGCGAAGCCATACGCCAGGTTCAATAGCGTCGCCCGTTGATAGTCCTGGTGGCTGGTAGCCGTTCCATCGCTCAAGAAGATCACCTCATAGTCGCGGACGAAGGCCTCGCGAGCCGTGGTCTCGCAGCAAAGATTGGTCATGACCCCGCCGATGATTAGCTGTCTGATCTGTCGTTGCTGCAATATTGCCTGGAGATCGGTCTCGAAAAAAGCGCTGTAGCGATGCTTGAGTATCACTTGTTCGTTCACCTGAGGAGCAATTTCAGGCAGCAGTTTGGCTGCCGCGGTGCCATCGATAATGAGCTCACTCCACCAGTTCGCCAACATGCCGCCATCGCTAACTGGATCTCGATGTGCATGGCGGGTATAAATAATTGGCAGTTTTGCCTGTCGGCAACACTGGATCAGAGAAATCATTGCTGGCAAAATGGGAGCGGCGATGGCTCGAAAATATTCTTGCATATCGATAATAAGCAAAGCGCAGGAGTTTAAGTGGATTGTAACCATGGGTTCAATCGAAGGGTTGCTGCTTGTTGCGATCACTCTTCAAAAACCAATCCTTTCTGGATGTAGCCTCGGGTCTTGCCATCTTGAAGTTGGACGTAATACCAATCCCCTTCTCCGCCAATAATTGTCACATCAACGGCAGGCTCGATCTGGGCGATGATGGAATAATGCAAACCAGGGCCGCTGCGGATATTGGCCTTGTCCAGAGTGAAGACCAGCCGTGTTTTCTTGGGCGAAAATACATCCATGGGGACCCAACCTTCGGTGCCACTCGGCAATCGCAACTGATACCAACCATTCTCTTTTTTCAAAGGAGCATATCTGCGATCTTTTTTAACTTCACCCACCTGGGCATAGGTATTGCTGGGACCGGCATAGACCTTGGCATCACGACTGGCTGTCATTTCCGGCATGGTAATATCTTTGGCCGCTTCCAATTTCACCCAACCGACCTCGTTTTTATATTGGATTTGACTCCACCCGCTTTTTTCATCCAACCATTTCACCTGCTCGCCCCTGGGTACCGTCATAATGATACGATAATCCACCCCGGGGCCCATGCGCAGATCGCTATCGTTCCTGATTAAAAGTGTTCCTCGCGTGATCTCCTGGACATAGCCGGCGTAGACCCACCCGATCTGTGAATCTCGCAACAGAATTTTGTACCAATAATCCTTTTTATCCAATGCCAAAAACTGATCGCCCTGGGCTAAACTCGCTTTGACGGCACTGGCCGCGGACGCCTCGGCATAGGCACTGGTTGCTTTAATTACCGCTATCTTTGGAAACTTCTGCCGATCAACCTGTTTTTTTTGTATCCATCCCTTATCTCCGCGGGGAAGCTCAACAAATAGCCACTCATCGGTCTCATCCAGCGGCGTGAGCTCCACCCCCTCCTTGAGAATCGCCACTCGAGTGGATTTCGTGTCAGGAAAACGCATCAGGTCGACTGTGGCGTTTTTAACGAAAATAGGAGGATGCTTTAGGTCCATCACATCTTTTTCAGCCACCCAGCCTGTCGTTCCGGCGCTATATTGAATGCGGTAAAAACCGTTTTCGGCAGCGAGGGGCTGATAGCGGTCACCCATATTAATGGTGCCCAGAAGCCCCGATTGGGAATTCGCCTGCTGATACACTTCAGCTTTGCGGATAGCAATGATCTTCTTGTTGATTTTTTCGCGTACAAATTCATTCGAAACCCACCCGCGTTCGCCTGATCGCAATTCAACCTGAAACCAATTTTTGTATTTGCCCAATTTGGTCAATTCGGTATTTAAGGTAACGGTTTTTACGGTGGGCGCATTTTCCATTGGCTCTTTGAGCACCTTGCAGGAGGAAGTAGTGATTAAGGTGCCAAAGGCTGGTTCGCTGACGCGCGGCAACCCCGGCAGCGGCGCGCCTTTTTGATCCAGCATGTCTTTTCGAAGCCAGCCTTTCTGATTCGAGCTGGTCTGGACATAGACCCAATTGTCGCGCTCGTCCAGGCGAGTAACTTCGGTCTTTTCCGGCAGTGCTGCAATTATTTTAAAATCGGTGCTGGGACCGAAGCGAAGATTGGCTTTGGCATTGGTATAAAGCTTTTTGGAGGTTGCCCCGAAAGCTGATTGATGCACAAAACCCAGCACTCCATCTGAGGTTTGGACCTCGAACCATTCGCCCTGCTGATTGATACGGGTCAATTTGGTGCCCGGTCTAAGCGTCGTAATAATTTCAGCACTGGTATCAGGCCGCACTCGCAGGTTAATGCCGGAACTGGTGATCATCACCACATCCAGAGATTGCGATCGCAGCCGCTGTACTGCGGATTGGCTGACCCCACTTTGAACCTGCAAAATGTTAGAAGTCCCTGGCAGGCTTTGTGATGTTGCTGGATAGAACGAAAATGAAACCAGGTCGCGGCGGATCCAGCCGATTTTGCCATTGGGCAGTTTTACTCTGTACCAATCCCCCTGCTCTTCTAATTTCTCCAGTGGGGTGTTTTTTTCGACTTCCTCCATAATCTGATATTCGGTTCCTGGACCCATGCGAATATTGGCGCGATCATTCGCAATCATCTGGCTGGGGCTGTCCCGCAGCAAATCTTCACGAATCCAGCCAATCCGATTGGACGGCAATTTCACCTGAAACCAATTGTCTTGTTTTCCCATTTGAATGACCGGGGTGTTCACTGGAATGCGTTCGATGATGCGATAGGTGGTGCCTGGGCCCTCTCGAACATTACATTCCTGGTTGTTGAACATGGTGATTTCGGTGTCGGCATGGAGGTCGTTACGAATCCAGCCGGTATCACCGTTAGGCAAGTACACCTCCGACCAGCCATTGCGCTCGTCTTTTTTCACTAGTGGGGTCCCTTTTTCCACCCGTGCGACAATCAAATATTCGGTACCGGGACCTTTGCGAATATTGGATTGCTCCAACGTAACCAGGACAACTGGATTGGTGATCACCAAATCCTGGCGTATCCAGCCGATCCGTTGATCGGGCATTCGCACCCGCAGCCAATCGTCTCGCTCGCCCAGCTTAATGAGCAATGTGCCCGCTTTTACCCGAGCAATAATTTCCCAATTGGTGCCATAACCCTGGCGGATGTTGCATTCCTGATTGGTTACCAGATATTCTGGTTTGGGAGTTGAGGTAGAGGGAGAAGTGGTTTCTATGGTGGTCGTAGAACCACTCGGTGCTGCGCCGGACGAGGAAACAAAATCCTGATAAATCCAGCCGCGATTGCCCTGGGGAGTTCGTACCTCGAACCAACCCTCGCGGCGATTGAGTTGGGTAAGACGCGTGCCCTTTTCAACAGTTTCCATGACTTCGTATTCGACCGATGGGCCATAGCGAACATAGGCTCGGGTTTTTACGACCAGGGTTTGTTCGCGCACCGCATTGACATGTTGTCGATGAATCCAACCCGTGCTGCCGCCTGGTAGCCGCACCATGAAATAATCGCCCTCTCGGCCCAATTGAATCAATTCAGTGCCTGCCTTGACATCCAGCAGGCTTTTAGAATTGGGATTAGGGAGCTGATAGATCTGGGTATCACGGGTGGCGGTGAGGTTGACATAGGATAGTTTTTCGACATCCTTTTGGGAAATCCAGCCACTCTTACCATCGGTTAGATCCACCAGGAACCAATTCCCCTGGCTACCGCGGCTATCCAGGGTTTTCCCCTTTTTGACGATAGCGAAAGCGGAAAATCCTTCGCCAGGGCCACGACGCACCCGAGCATCATTGATGACAACCACTTTTTCTGGCCCAATGGTTTGGGCAATACCGCGGAAAATCCAACCTTTCTGGCCACTGAGCATTTTGATACGATGCCAATCGTTTGCCGATTCCAGCAAAAATACTTCCGATCCAGCTTTGGCGGTGGCAACGACCGGATATTCGGGTCCGGGGCCGGAGCGGACCTGCGTATCGCTGTTGATTTTGAGGCGATAGTTCTGATCGATAAATTCTGGTCCGCAGGCAAAGACGAGAAGCAGCGCCAGGGCCAGTGCCACATAATATATCCATCGGTTCATCTTCTCACCTCCCCAAATAGAAAAAATAGCAGCAATTTTATGTGCTCCATCAAAGCGGTTGAACGCATAAGAAATCCGTCGGGTGACGATTGCCGAGCCAATGCCCTGGGGATGCACAAATTTAGCTTGAAATATATTAAGATTGAGCGTTAATGTCGTGTTCATCGAGTTCTTCAATGCTAACTGAAATTAAGATAAAAAATTTTTGTCATGATGTCAAGTGCTATTTTCATTATCAGCAGATTTCTAAATGATACTACCTGATTTTTACCTAAATTTTAGCTTGCATCTGAATCATCAATTTCGTATATTTAACAAAAAAATAGCACCAATAAGTTCCAGTCTGGAAACGCAGACGATCTGAATGATCGGCAACAATGACCATGCATCGCACAGAAACGAGGCGACTGCGATGCTTTGTGGTCGTTATTCAGACGATTATCACTTAAGTTAAAATCAATGGGTTCACACTTCATAGTGAGGTAAGTTATAATTATGTGCTTACGATTATCAACTTTCCAATTCGGTGCGAAACAAATTTGCGCATCAGAATGTCACTATGATGAAAAGTGTGCCAGAGAATTTTCGGTGCACTTTTTTTTTGTTCTCCCGTGATATAACAATTTAGGCGAAAGATGAGGCTATGGATAACACAAATAAATCGCAATTGATTAAGCTGGTTCGACTACAAGAAATCGACAAACGATTGATGGAATTGGATGCTCTCACTGGCGATATTCCAGTCCAGGTCGAAAAACTGCGCAATCGTCTGGCTGAGGTGCGTGACAATTTAACCCGCTGCCAGAATGAACTGACCGCCACCCAAAAAATGAATCGCACCATTGACAATGATATTCAGCTGTTATCTGACAAGCTGAGCAAATATAAGGAGCAGCTCTTCTCGGTCAAAACCAATAAGGAATATGATGCCATTACGGTTGAAATTGAAAATCTGGAAAATAAATTAACCGAGATGACCCAAAAAGGGGTGGAAACAATAGAGCAGGAAGAAAAACTTGTGGCGGATGTAACGCAACAGCAACAGCAATATGCCGAAGTAGAGCAACAACTCCAGGAACGAGAAACAGAATTAGCCCAAAAGCTACAGGTTACAGCGGCTGAGCAGCAGCAGCTTCAAGGGCAACGGGAGACCATTGTCCGCGACATCGACCGACGGTATCTGGCCAATTATGAACGGATTCGCAAAGGTCGCCATGGGGTGGCGCTGGCCTATATTGATAACTATACCTGCAGCGGCTGCTTCGCTACCATTCCAGCACAAACCGTAGTGGAAGTCCGGCAAATGAATCGGTTGATTACCTGCGAAACCTGTGGACGAATTTTGGTGTTGCTGAATGGCAATGCGCAAGGCAAGCCTGCCGTTGATACGATGGTGAATCCAGCAGCCCGATAAGTAGGGTATATTTGACAAAACGGTCGGCTCACGATTCCATAAATGCAAATGCCCAATCCAGGTGATTAGGCTGATCGTTTGCTTGTGATGAAATCGTGAATCTATCCACCTGACAACAAAACATGATTTTTTTCCATGATCCAGAGTCATGGAGCTATACTGACTGTTCGCAAATAGCGAATCTGGATTGTGGTTAATATTACTTCATCAATTCGAAGTAGGGCAGACGATCGCGTTCATCCGCCAACCAGCGGATGGATGAGGAAAGTCCGAACTCCGCAGAGCAGGACGCCTCATAACATGAGGGAGGAGTGATCCTACGGAAAGTGCCACAGAAAAAATACCGTCCTGTCCGCCGGCTGGCGGGCGGATAAGGGTGAAAAGGTGGGGTAAGAGCCCACCGCTCTCGCAGCAATGGGAGAGGCATGGTAAACCCCGTCCGGAGCAAGACCAAATAGGAGAGGAGAAGTGGCTCGCTTCGTTTGACTCTCGGGTAGGTCGCTTGAGGTCCGTCGTGAGGCGGATCCTAGATAAATGATCGTCCTCGACAGAATTCGGCTTATGACTTGCTTCGGATTGATGAGGTCTGATGTTTATTCCAAACGAGGTCGTTGATGAATCTGAAATGGATCGTCCAGAATGATATTAACAATGAGACGATAGAGAATTTTGCAAAATTATTAAATGTACCTAAAATAATTTCTCAGATATTGCTCAATCGCGGTATTGATAGTTTTGACAAAGCCAGACTATTTTTCCGCGGTAAGCTGGAACATCTGTACGACCCATTTCTGCTCCCCGATATGGAGCAAGCCGTCGATCGCATTATTCGAGCCATTCGGCAGCAGGAAAAGATTTTGATTTATGGGGATTATGATGTTGATGGGATCACCGCGGTCTCATTGTTGTATCTACTGCTGCGAAAATTGGGTGCTAATGTTGTTTTCTATATTCCCAATCGAATCAAAGATGGGTATGGCATTACCATTGCCGGCATCAAAGAGGCTTTGCAGCAGCAGGTCAATCTCATTATTTCGGTGGACTGTGGCATCACGGCGATTCACGAGGTCGAATTTGCCCGTCAGTCCGGAATGGATGTTATTATTTCAGATCATCATGAGCCTGGGGCTGAACTGCCCTTCGCCTGCGCGGTGCTTAATCCCAAATGTCACCACAGCAGTTATCCGTTTCATGAACTGGCTGGGGTTGGCGTAGCTTACAAGTTGGGGCAGGCATTGATTCGAAGCCTGAAGCTGGACGATAGCGTGATCCGTGATTATGTCGATCTCGTAGCCATTGGTAGTGCTGCTGACATCGTGCCCCTGGTGGATGAAAATCGCATTCTGGTTAAAGAAGGACTGCAACAATTAAACAAAACCGATCGTCCCGGCTTGAAAGCACTATTGCAGGTCACCGGTATGATGAATAAGCCGCTGAGCACGGGGCAGGTGGTATTTATTCTGGCGCCACGCATCAATGCTGTAGGACGGCTGGGCAATGCGACCTGCGCAGTGGAATTGCTAACTACCGATAATGAGGCTCGAGCTCTGGAGATCGCCAATGTGCTCGAAGCCGAAAATCGGCTCCGCAAAAATATTGACGAAGAAACGTTCAAAATGGCCCAGCAAATGGTGGAGGAGAGATTCGATCTCGCCGATTATTATGGATTGGTGCTGGATCAGGAGGGTTGGCATCCGGGGGTCATTGGTATCGTTGCATCCCGCGTGGTGGAAAAATATTATCGACCGACGATCATGATCTCTACTGATGAAAATATCGGCAAAGGGTCCGCCCGTAGCATCACCGGGTTTGATATTTACCAGGCATTGAAAAAATGCGAAGATTTGCTAATCGGATTTGGGGGACATAAATATGCGGCCGGCTTGACCATTGATCGCGCCAATATCGATCGCTTTCGGCATCGGTTCAATGAAATTGCTGCCGAACAATTGAATGAAGATTTGCTTACCCCAAAATTGCGCATCGAGGGGGAGCTCAAATTCAATGAGATCAGTCCACGCTTGTTGCAGATACTGAAATTGATGGCGCCATTTGGACCACAAAACATGCGGCCGGTTTTTCTGTCACAAAAATTGCAGGTGGTCGGCACCCCGGCAGTAGTGGGGAACAATCATCTCAAGTTCAAAGTAAGACAAAACGGAATCGTACTGGATGCGATCGGCTTTAATCTGGGCGATCTGCTCTATCGCATTGACCCGGGAGTTAATAATCTGGACATGACCTACGTTATTGAGGAAAATACCTACTGTGGACGCTCGACTTTGCAGTTGCGGGTAAAAGATTTGCGCTAGGTTCGATTTCATTAGAAACGCCATGTTACAACGAAGTGATCGTGGCGTTTCAATTTTAATGGCCGGCTCATTATCAGTGAACTGAACTGGGTATGCAGCAGATGGATCTGGGCTTAATTTTTGGCTCCAGTTTGATC
Organism: Candidatus Zhuqueibacterota bacterium; assembly: GCA_034505795.1. Lineage (GTDB taxonomy): Bacteria > Zhuqueibacterota > Zhuqueibacteria > Thermofontimicrobiales > Thermofontimicrobiaceae > Thermofontimicrobium_A. The sequence continues at coordinate 20,979 of JAPDQM010000008.1, read as the reverse complement.
GGCAAACATGATCAGGCATTGGGAAAATCGGTTTATTTGGAAGAGGATTCTTATGAAAAGTAGAAACATATTCATTTGGTTGAGCTGGATGTGGATGGTTCTGGCAGTTGTCACCTGCTCCAAACAGGAAAACAGGGGTTCAAAGTTTCGCAAAGTATCTTTTTCAGACTCTACGGTCACAGCGACAGTCAACGGCCAGGCCATCTTCAAGCATGAGGTGGAGATTGCGGTTAGACAATTTCTGCAAAAGGTAGGAAAGGATCCCAATTACTTTCTCACGCATGCTAAAGACACGACGGTGTACAATCAGGCGGTCGATTGGCTAATTTCGATTCGGCTACTGGCGCAGGAAGCTGATAAAAACAACATCAAAGTCGAGCCTGCCGAGATTGAGGCTGCCGTTAACAGCTTCAAACGAACCTTTTTGTCAGAGCAAAAATTTCAGGATTTTTTGCTACAAAATCATTTGACCCCAGAGACTTTTGCTGCGAATCTGGCGGATGAACTGAAAGTGCAAAAACTGCTGGATCAGAAAGTGGCCTCGCAAGTTGGCGAGATCACTGATGAAGAGGCATTGCAATATTACAACGATCATGGCGAAAAATTTTTACAGCCCGAACGCATCCGTGTGCATCACATCCTGTTCAAAGTGACCGATCCTAAAGATGAAAAACAACTGCAGATTGCTCAGAACAAGGCGATGCGAATCCTGGAAAAAATCAGAAAGGGGGGCAACTTCGAGACATTGGCTCGGCAGAATTCTGAAGACCCCTCGGCTTTCAAAGGTGGCGATCTGGGTTTCTTTGCCAAAGGCGATATGATCAAAGAATTCGAGGATGCCGCATTTAGCCTAAAGATCGGGGAAGTAAGCAATCTGGTACGAACGCCATTGGGTTTTCATATCATCCGACTGGATGAGCGCCAGGCCAGCGATAAGGTACCATTCAACGAGGTTCGCCTTGAGATACGAAATCAGTTGAAACAGGAGCGTTCCACTCGCCTATTCGAAAACTATGTGAGCACACTTAAGGCTAAAGCCAAAATTCGCATCAAAGAGATGGTCTAAGCGATAATACATTTTTGGTATGAGAATCTGGATAGATTGAAAGTATTTCGCGCCTGGTCTGTCGTTGGCCTACCGATGGGAAATCTGATGTCGGTGGCCGGGGCTGGACGTGTGCATTTTTTCGTTGTTAGCCACAAGTGAGACTGGCTAATTCGTACGGACGCCCGGGATGGCAAACGCCAAAGCCAGGTCATAATCTTATCAGGGTGCCTGCTGCTTTGGCGTTAAGACAGATCTACCGACTTAGTATTGGATTGAAAAACAGTTCGTTGCCCGCATATTTACCTGAGGGTAGTGGTATTGACTGGAATGTTGTTTGCAAAGAGAAATGGCGGGCTGACTATGGTTGTGACAACAATTTCGGGATAGAGCAACGGGGTTGAAAGTGAAGTATGCTAATAATCAATGAACTCTATTGCTAATCGTATGCTTCCATTCCGTTATTTTGAAAAATCGTTCCCTCTAATTTTTCACCCTGCGCATTGGGCTGCCTTGATTGGCTCTGCCTTCACCGCATCAGCAGTTCCAACACAGCTCCATTCGAATTATCACCTGTCTTTAGATCATCTTTTGCATTATTCATCGTTTGCTTGCTGTCAGGAAACCACCCATTGCTGCGAAACTAATTTCAATTTTCAAACCATAAGTTAATATTAAATAGAAGGAGCCATTATGAAGCCTGAGGATGAGCAAGGAAAGATATGGTTTAATGGAAAGTTTATTGATTGGTGGGATGCGAAGATCCATGTCATGTCACACGTGGTTCATTATGGAACTTCAATTTTTGAGGGGATGCGTTGTTATGCAACAAAAAAAGGTTCGGCCATTTTTCGATTGTCTGATCACATCAAGCGATTTTTCGATTCGACCAAAATCTATCGCATGCCGATCCCGTTTAGCCAGCAAGAAATTGAGCAGGCTTGTATCGAAGCAGTAAAAGTCAATAAGCTGCGCTCAGCTTATATTCGACCTTTGGTGTTTCGAGGCTACAATACCCTTGGTGTCGATCCAACCGCCTGTCCGGTACAAGTGGCCATTGCCGTGCTCAACTGGGGCGCTTATCTGGGTGAGGACGCGATAACCAAAGGGGTGGATGTGCGCGTTTCCTCCTGGCAACGGATGCATCCCAATACGCATCCAGCTCTGGCTAAGACGGGTGCCAATTACATGAATTCTCAGCTTATTAAAATGGAAGCGAAAATGGACAACTATGCTGAGGGGATCGCCCTGTCCAGTTCAGGCTACATCAGCGAAGGCAGCGGTGAGAATATCTTTCTGGTGCGCAATAATGAAATATTCACGCCAACCATGGGCTCGTCGATTTTGCCCGGTATCACGAGGGATTCGGTCATTAAGATAGCACGCGAATTTGGCTACGAAGTGATTCAAACCATTATTCCGCGTGAGATGCTGTATATTGCTGATGAATTGTTTTTTACTGGCACCGCGGCCGAGGTTTCGCCCATTCGATCGGTTGACAAAGTGGTAATAGGCTCGGGGCAGCGGGGTCCTGTTACCGAAAAAATTCAGCGACGATTTTTTGATATCATTGAAACTGGTGACGATGGGGATTATGGGTGGCTGACGTTTATCGAATAAACACGCGATCAAACTATAAGTGGCCTTATGAAAAAAGCACGACGACGGGGGCGTGAATTGGCGCTTCACGCCCTCTACGCTTACGAACTATCTCAGAATCCAGTGGAACAGGTCATCGCTGATATCATTCGGGCGGAAGCTGATAGCGATTTTATCAAGCAATTTGCTGAACAACTGGTTGACAAGGCGATTGGTCATGCCGATGAACTGGATGCGCTCATTAAACGATGGTCTCACAATTGGGAGTTTGATCGGATTGCCATTATCGATAAGTTGATTTTGCGCATTGCGATCTCGGAATTTCTTCATTTTGAGGATATTCCGCCTAAGGTTTCCATAGATGAGGCTATTGAAATTGCGAAGAAATATAGCACCGAAAAAAGTGGGAAATTCATCAATGGCATCCTGGATGCGATTTTGAGCGATTTGCGCCAGGACGATCGCATTCACAAAAGTGGCCGTGGCTTGTTAGATGGGTCGTAAGCCAAAACGAACTTTATGATAACCACCTGAGTATAACGTTAAAAATTTGCAGTAGCGATTTATTGCGTGGGGCTCAGCACCACAATCGTTAGAATCGCTGGCATAAGACGTTCCGACTTCCCTGAGGAGTTTGTATGTTGGGAGATATTTTAACCAAAATATTTGGCAGTAAACACGAGCGAGATGTTAAACGAATTACGCCGCTGGTTCATGAGATCAATGATTATTACCAGCAATATCATGAACTGTCGGATGATGAACTGCGCTTTAAGACCATCGAATTTAAAAACCTAATTCAGGAGCGAGTGGGAGAAATTCAATCGCGACTGTTCGATTTGGAAGCACAATTGCGACAGGATGTTGGCGAAGATGAAACTATCGATGTTGATAGCATTCGTGACGAAATTCAGCAATTAAAAAAAGAAGAAAAAGAAACTAATGAAGAGGTTCTGCTTGAAATTCTGCCTCAGGCTTATGCCGTGGCCAAGGAAACCTGCCGTCGGCTGGTGGGCAAATCCTGGTCGGTGACGGATATCGACATTACCTGGGATATGATTCCATTTGACGTGCAGCTCATCGGCGGGGTGGTGTTGCATGAAGGAAAGATCGCAGAAATGGCCACTGGTGAAGGCAAAACTCTGGTGGCCACCATGCCGCTCTATCTTAACGCCCTGAGCGGCAAAGGTGCCCATCTGGTGACGGTGAATGACTACCTGGCCCGTCGGGATTGTGAATGGATGGGAAAAATTTATGAAACATTGGGTTTGACCGCAGCTTTTATCGTCAATGATATGAATCCCCCCCAGCGCCAGCGTGCCTATAATGCCGACATCACCTATGGAACCAATAACGAATTTGGATTCGACTATTTGCGCGATAATATGTCAATCCGCATCGAGGATTTGGTGCAACGCAAGCATCATTATGCGATCATCGATGAGGTGGATTCGGTGTTGATTGATGAAGCGAGGACGCCGCTGATCATTTCGGGACCGGTGGAGCAATCGACCCAGAAGTTCGATGAAGTTAAACCTCGGGTGGCCCAATTGGTTCGTAGCCAGACGCTCCTGGTAAACTCCATGATCTCCGAAGCCGAAAAGCTATTAAATGAAGGCAAAGAATACGAAGCTGGCATCAAGCTGTTGCAGGCTTCTCGTGGTGCTCCCAAAAATAAAAAGTTGGCTAAAATCCTCCATGAACCTGGCACCAAAAAGTTGATCCATCAGGTCGAAATGGATTATCTGCGCGATAAACGGTTGCATGAATTGGATGAGGAACTCTATTATTCCATTGATGAAAAAACGCATGTTATCGATTTGACCGAAAAGGGACGGGAAGCGCTTTCTCCACACGATCCTGACATGTTTGTACTGCCAGATCTGGCCGTGGAATTTGAGCGCATCGATCGTGAGCATGCGGAGGATGAAAAGGCGCGGCTGGAAGCAAAGGATCGGCTGGAACGAGAACATGCCGAAAAGAGCGAACGCATCCATAACATCAGCCAACTCCTGCGGGCTTATTCGCTGTTTGAGCGGGACGTGGAGTATGTGGTGACTGAGGATGGCAAAGTAATGATCGTCGATGAATTTACCGGCCGGTTGATGCCCGGGCGACGCTATAGCGATGGTTTGCATCAGGCGATCGAAGCTAAAGAGGGGGTTAAAATTGAACAGGAAACCCAGACGCTGGCGACGATCACATTGCAAAATTTCTTTCGTCTTTACACCAAACTTGCCGGAATGACCGGTACGGCTGAGACCGAAGCCCATGAACTCTGGCAAATTTACAAGCTCGATGTGGTGGTTATTCCCACCAATGAGCCCATTCGCCGTATGGACTATAATGACCAGATTTATCGCACCAAGCGTGAAAAATATAATGCAGTCATCAATGAAATCGTTGCAATGCACAAGAAGAATCGGCCGGTGCTGGTGGGTACGATTTCGGTGGAAGTTTCCGAAACGCTCAGTCGGATGCTCAAACGGGCCGGCATCAAGCATTCGGTGCTCAATGCCAAGTATCACAAAGAAGAGGCTCAAATTGTCGCCCGCGCTGGGCAACCCGGCACGGTCACCATTGCCACCAACATGGCCGGTCGAGGCACGGATATCAAACTGGGCCGTGGGGTTGTCATGTGCGATGGCGGCTGCTATTTGGTTGAAACAAATGGTCGGCCGATTCCGGAGGGAATCAACCTCGACGATTGTGAGGCCGACGTGCCATGCGGTTTGCACATTATTGGCACGGAGCGCCATGAATCACGGCGTATCGATCGCCAGCTTCGCGGGCGAAGCGGTCGCCAGGGCGATCCTGGATCGTCGCGTTTCTATCTTTCGCTCGAAGATGATTTGATGCGTCTATTTGGCTCGGAGCGGATTGCTGGCGTCATGGATCGGTTGGGCATCGAGGAAGGGGAAGTGATTCAGCATCCGATGATCACCCGCTCCATAGAGCGCGCGCAAAAGCGCGTAGAGATGCACAATTTCGAGATTCGGAAGCATCTGCTGGAATACGATGACGTCATGAACCAACAGCGCGAGGTGATCTATCGCATGCGCGCCGAAGCCTTGCAGGGCCGAAACCTGCGCGATCAAATTCTCGACATGATAGACCAAATTATCGAAGATCGGGTGGAGGCCCATGTCGGCGACGCCAAATATCTCGAAGATTGGGATTGGGTTGGCCTGAATAATGATTTGCAGCGAATTTTGTTAATGACATCACCCTATCGCGGGGTGGAGGATGTGGCGACCAGTCTAACCAAAGAGATGCTGATCGAGGCTATTAAAGAAAAGGCCATGGATCATTATAAGCGTCGAACCCAGGTGATTGGTGAAAAGAAAATGCGGCAACTGGAGCGCCTGGCGTTGTTGCAGGTAATAGACACCTGTTGGCGGGAACATTTGTATGAAATGGATCAGTTGAAGGAAGGCATCGGTTTGCGAGCCTATGGCCAGAAGGATCCGCTGGTTGAATATAAAACCGAAGGCTTTCGTGCCTTCACGGACATGCTGGCGCGAATCAATGAAGGAGTGCTGGAGCTAATTTTTAAAGCTCAGATTCGAGAAGAAGTGCCGTTTGCTCCACGGCGTCGTGTCGTGCCGATGCGGGAGGTTCATGACACGGCCGATGGCATGGGTTATCGACCAGCGCCGGCAGCCGCCCCAGAAACACCTGCTGGTGCACCAGGTCCGACAGGCAAAAAGATACCAGTAGTGGTCGGACAAAAAATTGGTCGCAATGATCCCTGTCCCTGTGGCAGCGGCAAAAAATATAAAAAATGTCATGGTCAATAAATTATCGTTGATTTTGAAAAATGGCTTGCATCGAAGCATTTTGTTGGTTATATTGATAATGACTATGGGCGATGGCGGCAAAACAGCGCATGGCAGCCGATAATCTATTCTCGCACGGTTAAATGTTTGTAATAACGCTTGCATTTCAGCGAAATTATGTTATATTTAACTGAGGATAGATGGGATGGAGAGGAGCACTGTTACATCAGGAGAAGGAGCGAGGGAATGAATGAGCGAGTTATGGAAATCGTTTTTTACATTGTCGATGCCATGCAATCCAATGTGAACGAGACCGTATTGGGACGTTTTGAAAAACTGTCAGAAAAACTAATCGAACAGGGTTACACTGAAAATGAAATCGACCGAGCGATTTCTTGGTTGACCGAAAAAATTCCAGAAAATGAAGGCCCCATCGAACCGCTATTGCCTCCGCAGTCCGATCGCCCCTGGTTCAATTTTGAGAAACAAAATCTAACGCCAGCGGCTTACGATTTTCTATTGCAGCTAAAGGAACTGGATCTGGTCGGAGATGCCGAGATTGAGCAAATTCTATCCTATGCATTTATTCAGGGAAAGAAAGGCATCTCGATACCAGAGATCAAAGCTGTTGTGGATAATCTGATTTTTAGCCAGGATGATGTCACCAGGGGTTCATTTTTCATCATTCAAGACACATATCATACACACTAATCTTTAGCGAACAATTTTCATTATGGCCCCATCAGTTGTCATTGTTGAGTCTGTTGCCAAAACGAAAACGATCAAAAAATTTTTGGGACGGAATTACGAGGTATTGCCGTCTGTCGGCCATATCAAGGACCTACCCAAAGGCAAATTAGGCGTAGCGATCGAAGATGGTTTTCAGCCAGAATATATCACGATTCGTGGCAAAGGCAATGTTATTAATCAACTCAAAAAAGCAGCGAAAACAGCCGAGCAGGTGTATATCGCCACAGACCCGGATCGCGAAGGCGAAGCCATAGCGTGGCATATTTATGAAGTTTTGAAATCCAGTAATGATAGGATCAAGCGGATTCTATTCAACGAAATTACTGAAAAGGCGGTTAAAGCTGCGATCGAAAACTCCCAGTCCATCGATCTGAACAAGGTGGAAGCTCAAAAGGCTCGCCGCGTGCTGGATCGGCTGGTGGGTTATCAAGTGAGCCCGATTCTCTGGCAGACAATTTATCGAGGCTTAAGCGCCGGACGGGTGCAATCGGTCGCATTGCGATTGATTGTTGAACGTGAACGCGAAATTCAGGCGTTCGTGCCGCAGGAATATTGGTCGATTACGGCCCAGGTGCAGGGCGAAAAATCGGCGCCATTTTTCTCTAATTTGATCAAGATACAAAATAACAAGGCTGAGATTAAAAACGAGCAGTCCGCCACCGAGATTGTCAATGATCTCAAGACCAAACAATTCGTCATCAAGAGTATTAACAAAAAGGAGATTGCTCGCAAGCCAGCCCCGCCATTTACGACCAGTACCTTTCAGCAAGAAGCTTCACGCCGTCTGGGATTTACCACCAAGCGAGTAATGGCCATTGCCCAACAGCTCTACGAGGGAATTGAGTTGGGCGAAGAGGGTAGCATTGGTTTAATCACCTACATGCGAACCGATTCAACTCGCATTGCGGATGAGTCGCTCTTGGCAGTGCGGGAATATATTGCTAATGCTTACGGATTGGAATACTTGCCGCCGCAGGCGCGCATTTATAAAAACAAACAAAGTGCCCAGGATGCTCACGAGGCGATCCGACCGACCTCGATGACTCGCGTGCCGAAAAAAATCAAAAAATTCTTGACTGCGGATCAGTTGAAAATTTATGAGTTGATCTGGAATCGTTTTGTAGCTTCTCAAATGAACGACGCTCGTCTAGATCAAACGACCATTGATATTACCGCAGGTCATCGTTCAGCCCAAAGCGAGCTAGTAGAAGATTATCTGTTTCGATCCACTGGCTCGGTGATCAAATTTCGCGGCTTTTTGCAAGCGCTGGAGGATTATCAAGAACCTGAAAAGGATGGAGACAACGGTGCGGAACCGGAGCAGCAGCAATTACCGAAGGAGTTGCGTGTAGGAGAGGTGTTGACACTGCTGGATTTGATTCCAAAACAGCATTTTACCAAGCCGCCAGCCCGCTATTCTGAAAGCAGCTTGGTAAAGGAATTGGATCAATTGGATATTGGACGTCCCAGCACGTATGCTTTGATTATCAGCACGCTATTAGCGCGAAAATATGTCGAGAAAAATAATCGCCAACTGGTGCCGACCGAGCTGGGTTTTACTGTGAACGATATTTTGATTCAGCATTTCCCGAATATTTTTAATGTCAAATTTACCGCAAAGATGGAAGAAGAGCTTGATAAAATCGAAACCAATGGCAAAGATTTTTTGGCTGTCATGAACGATTTCTATAAGCCCTTCAGCCAGGCATTGGAACAGGTTGCCAATAAAAAAGACGCTATTCGGGAATCGCTGCGGCAGGACACTGCCGAGACCTGCCCCGAATGCGGCAAACCGTTGATCGTGCGCTGGGGCCGCAATGGCAAATTTATCGGCTGCACCGGCTATCCCGATTGTCGCTATACTCGGCCATTGGAGCCAACCGAAAATGAGACTGCGCCAACAAATGAAATCTGTGAGAAATGTGGAAAGCCAATGGTCATAAAGCAGGGTCGGTATGGCCGCTTTCTGGCTTGCTCGGGTTATCCCGCGTGCAAAAATAACAAGCCAGTTTCGCTTGGAATTTCCTGTCCTCGCGAAAATTGTACCGGCGAGATTGTGGAACGACGTTCAAAACGTGGCCGGGTCTTTTATGGCTGCAATCGCTACCCGGACTGCGATTTTGCTTCCTGGCATTTGCCGGTGGCTACGCGCTGTGAAAACTGTGGCGCACCCTATCTGGAACAACGGAATAACCAAACGTTAGGCGATTATCTCTATTGTCCTGCATGCAAGAAAACGTACAGCCATGAGCATGACGAGTCAGAACAATCATAATCAAGCGGTGAATTGGGATTATTGGCTCGATGCGTTTTTACACTTTTTGAAATCAGAGCGAGCCTATTCAGCCCATACGCTGGAAGCCTACGGTCATGATTTGAGACATTTCTATGGCTTCCTGGAAAAAAATTATGATCTCCCACGTTTGGAATTGAGCCAGATCAATCGCCACCACCTGCGTGCATTTTTAGGCCAATTAAAAAAAGAAAATTATCGTACCACCAGTATCAACCGCAAAATCGCTTGTTTGAAATCTTTCTTTAAATACTTATATCGGCAACGACTCATCACCATCAATCCCGCCAACAGCCTTTTTTCGCTGAAGACCGAGAAAAAAATCCCACAAACAATGAACTATCCTACGGTGAAGGCGGCATTAGCGCTGCCCGATTTAGATTCAGCAATTGGTTTGCGGGACCAGGCGATAATGGAATTATTTTATAGCACCGGCATTCGGCTCAGTGAATTATCCCATTTGGAATTATCCGATGTCGATTGGGTGAATCGGCAATTGAAGGTGATGGGGAAAGGCAATAAAGAACGTTTGGTTCCGGTTGGCGAGTTGGCGTTGCGCTCATTGAAAAAATATTTGGATGCACGACCGCTCTTGCTTCAGAAAAGCCTACAGCGGCAGACGGCGGCGCTGTTTCTCAATCGCTATGGTCGACCGCTCTCGAATCGGAGTATTCAACGACGGGTAGCGAAATATCTGGAACAGGTTTCGAGCAGCGGTACCAATCCGCATTTATTCCGGCATTCATTTGCCACGCATCTATTGGATGCCGGGGCCGACCTGGCCGCAGTGAAAGAATTGCTGGGCCACGCAAATTTAACGACCACGCAAATTTACACCCATGTTTCGACGGAACGCCTGAAGGCAATCTATAACCAGGCCCATCCGCGGGCCGAGAAGGAGTGAATGCTGCCTTTTAATCAACATATAACCTGAAGTTTAATCCAATAGGAGGATTCCTATGAGAATCAGTTTCACAGCCCGTCATTACAAGCCTTCCGAAAGGCTAAAAGAGTATGCCCAAAACGAAGTGTTGCGTTTGGAGAAATTTTATGATGGCATTGTCAGTTGTGATATTGTGTTAGATTATCAGAAGGAAATCCAGATAGCGGAGCTTGTCCTGACAGTATACGGACAGCAACTGACGGTTGTAGAAAAAAGCGAAGATATTTATAAGTCGATTGATAAGGCAGTAGAAAAAATGGAGCGCAAATTAAAACGTTACAAAGAGAAGAAATTTTCACCGCATCCAGAAAATAAGGTGCCTGTAAAATAGCGAGCCTATCAACCCGCTGCCTATTGGGGCAGCGGGTTGGTGCAACTTGACATTCATTATGAATGATTTAACCGTAAAAAACCTGTATGAAGATAACCAGAAGCGGCTCAAACTCGAGATTCTAAACAATCGAGCCAGCTTCCATAAAAAGATCAAAGAGCGAGAAATTCATCGACCAGGACTGGCGTTGAGCGGATTTGTCGATGTCTTTACTTACAACCGGGTCCAGATTATTGGGAATACTGAACTGGCCTATTTAGAGACGCTATCGACCACCAAACGCGAAGCCAGTTTGCGGAAGGTTTTTGAATTTGATATTCCCTGTATCATTATTACTGATAACAACTGTCCCGATGATGATTTTATTTCAATCGCCAATGAGAAGAAAATTTCCATCCTGCGCAGCGTTTTCTCGACGACTCATGTGATTCAAATTCTAAGCAGTTACTTAGAGGAAAAATTTGCTCCTTTTACCAGTGTCCATGGGTCTCTGGTTGATGTTTATGGCATCGGCATGCTGATTACGGGGAGAAGCGGTATCGGCAAGAGCGAGGTGGCACTGGATTTGGTCGAGCGAGGTCATCGGCTGGTTGCGGATGATGTCGTCAATCTTTCGCGACGAACCGTAGGAATTTTGATAGGCTCATGCAGCGAAACTTTGATGCATCATCTCGAGATTCGGGGAATAGGCATCATCGATGTACAGCGAATTTTTGGTATTCGGGCAATTCGCTTTCAGAAAAGGGTGCAGGTGGAACTGCATCTGGAGGATTGGGAGGCTGGAAAAGACTATGATCGCACGGGATTGGAGGAGAAACAAGTGGAGTACCTGGGGGTTCCCATCCCTATCGTCAGCCTGCCGATTTTCCCGGGCAAAAACATAACGGTGTTGGCTGAAGTTATCGCGTTGAATCAGTGGCTGAAGATATATGGACATTTTACTGCCAGGGAGTTCAATGAGCGATTACTCCAGAAAACGACAGCGACGCCGGCGCTAAAGGAACACTTATTTTTTGATTTAGAATAGAATCTGCAACTGTTCAGCCCAAAAATCTTAAAGATAAAACGCTATACCGAGATTTATGATCGTGCTCAAACACTGTTGCTGGATGGAACCGATCGTTAATAGCAATGCTTAGCAAACCGCGGACAATATTGGCCTTTTTATTATCGTTCGCGATTCGGAGTCTTCATGGAAAAAAGTGTCAGGCTGAATAGTTAATTATACCTGTAAACTTTGGCAAACACGAATGATTGGTGGTATTGTACTAACGCACGGGCAGATTGCTGCCAGCCTGGTGGATGCAGCCAGGAGCATACTGGGCGATATTGATGGTCTCTATGATTTCTCGGTAGGAAATCTCTCTCTGGAGGCTATTATCGATAGCCTGGAAGCGATCATCGTCGCTGAGAAATGGACCGACGGCGTGGTCATCATGGTCAGCCTCAGAGGGGGCAGTTGCTGGAATTCTGCTATCCATCTGGCAAGGAAATTGCCACAAGTTGAGGTGATTTCAGGGGTCAATCTTACGATGCTGATCTCGTTTCTCTCCAAACGAAATCGGTTGCCCCTCCAGCAATTAGCCCTAACGGTGAAAGAAGATACCATCAGGGCAATTGATCAATTTTCATCATTGAATATTTAATCGGGTAAAGGTTGGATGTCATTAGTTTTGGTGCGCATAGACGATCGACTGATTCACGGTCAGGTGGTCGCTGGCTGGGGTATGCACTTAAATCCCGATCGGATTCTGTTAAGTAGCGATACCATTGCCAATTCGCCATGGGAGAAGGAAATGTACATGGCCGCAGAGGCCACCGCACCCTATCCGGTTGTCATCTCAGTCATGACCCAGGACGAAACACTGGCTTTTCTAAGCGACTCGGCTGCAGCAAAAGAAAAGATCATCCTATTGATCGAAACACCGCAGGAGATTCTGCAATTGATCCGCAGAGGACTGAAGATACAGCAACTCAATGTTGGCGGAATGCATTTTAAAGCCGGCAAAAGGCGTTTGGCTCCGTTTATTTTCGTAGACGATGAGGATATCTCTTGCTTTCGAGAAATACATAATCGAAATATTCAGATCGAGGGACGTGATGTACCAACTGCCAAGGCTCTCGATATTATTTCAATGATTGATTCTGAAAAATAGTGTCTGCAGCCAATTTCACTTTAATAATCCTGCGAAGAACTAGGCGGACACAACGCGTGCTTTGAAGCCGAGCCATACGCCACTTAACGATAGAGAATGACTAAAACCGCCAAATCATTTAGCCAGATCTCGCTTCCAAACAATGAATCCTTTAGCTTCGGCAGTCAAAAAAAATATTGACTTTTTGGATAAAATGTATTATCTTGTAGCCCGAAAAAAATAATGGATTATACGCCGCTCTAGCTCAGTCGGTAGAGCAACGGACTGAAAATCCGTGTGTGCCCAGTTCGATTCTGGGGGGCGGCACATATAGCCTCTGGCAGAGTAAGTCAGAGGCTTTTTTCTTGCGTACTTCGACTTGCTTCCGTTTTGACTTCTGTTGCAGAGCTCTGCGCCATTTAGAGTTGGCTGGAGATGGCAAACTTAGCTTTCTGTCACTTACCAATTTGTGATTGCTCCCGACGTTCGTGTCTATCGTGGTAGCCGCCTAATTGTTATTTTCCGACACCTATCACCTTGCTATTCGCGCAATATGGCACTAAACGTCATAAGCCGCCCACCAACTCGTGCAACTTAATCGAACAAAAAACGTTTTTGGAATAAGCAGAATTGATTTGTTTTATGCTGGTTTTAATTGCATCGGGTGGGACAATGATCGCTCTGTTGATTTGGAGGTTTACTCAGAAAGCAGCCAAAAACGCGACTGGGCCAGGCATTTTCATGACATTTTTTTTTAAAAGCGCAATCATCCAATCAAATTCCTTTTGCATGAGGTGCCGATTGTCCGGCGAATCAGCGAAAGGTGGCTATACGGCCCTAACAATTTTTATTATCAGAACGGTGTGCTTCAAGCGATAAATTAAAATTATATTTTTTTTATTAGTTGTCAATTTTTTTTCCTTGACTTTTAGGTCAATATTTAATAATTTAATTTGATAAGAAACCAATTTAATGGAGGATGAATGTATGAAGAAGATTATGGTTGTGCTCGCACTTGCCTACGCTATAGGCCTATCGATGCTGATTAGTGCTATTCAGGCCCAACCCTCGCTGTCTACCACTACCTTTAAAGCAGGTTACTTTGATCCGAAGGGCAGCAAAGCTGGCTTTATTTTTGGTGTCGGCTATGGTTGGGTAGTAGACGAAGCCGTCGATATCGGGATTGCTGTGGACTATTTTCGAAGAAATTACACCGCCGAGACCAAAGTTGCCAAATCCGTTTCGGCCGATGGCGTGGTAGAAGAAGAAATTCAGAAAGAGGCTGACTTTACCACGAATATCCTGCCGATCTATGGCGTCATTAACGTCAAGTTTTTCCCGATCAACTATAACATTGGCTACTTTCTGAGTGGCGCGTTGGGTTATGAAATGCTGTTCAATAACGAACAGACGTATGGTGAAAACGCCTTCAAAAAGACTCGCTATTATAGCGGATTCAAATGGATGCTTTCGGGCGGTCTTCGCTACCGAGTCGGAATGCGCTCATCTTTTATTGCAGAACTGTTTTACGATGGTACCAAAGTCAGCCGTGACAAGAAGGGAGAGCTTGGGGCGCCGGTGCGCTATCAAGTAGATCTATCCGGTTTGGGTGCTCGAATTGGTATTCGGATGGATTTCCCGCATTAATTATCAGATGGATCAATCAAACGGATGCAGCCCATAAGGCAACTATAGCTTACCATTAGGGACATCTTGGGCTTGAGAAAGAGTTAGCAGGTTAGTTCAATTTTTAAAACTAATGTACCTGAGAATGGCTTATTATCGACAACAACAATTTCCGTTTAGCTCTGGCAGAAGCATTATCACGCCTGTTGTGCAATATCTTATCATTGCCAATAGCATCGTTTTTTTATTGCAGGAGTTGCTAACCTCCAGGTTGGTCAACTGGTTTGGTTTGCATCCGTTTGATGTGTATCATAATTTTTATTGGTGGCAGTGCGGCACCTACATGTTTTTGCATGGCGGTTTTGTGCATCTTTTGCTGAATATGTTTATTCTTTGGATGATCGGTTGCGAGGTCGAGCGCTTTTGGGGGGGGAAAGCATTTTTGAGGTATTATATCCTCTGTGGCGTTGGCGCTGGCTTATTCCACCTGCTATTGAATCTGTCATCAAGGGTACCGGTGGTCGGTGCTTCTGGGGCAATCTATGGTACTTTGTTGGCGTTTGCCATGCTTTTTCCGGAGCGATTGGTCGTCCTGTTCCCACTATTTATCCCAATTAAAGCCAAATATCTGGCCGTCATCTTTGGCGCCATCGCACTCTTGTTTGGACTATTTGGGGGACAGAATGGCGTAGCTCACTTTGCTCACCTCGGTGGCATGATTATGGGATTTATTTATCTCAAAATCGAAGGCAAAGTGACCTTGTTTCGCAAGGGTTTTTTTAGAGCAAAACGAAGACAGTGGGAATTGCAGCGACAACTGAAAAAGGAGGCGCAGATGTTGGAATTGCGGCAAACGGTTGATGCCATCCTCGACCGAATCAACGAAATAGGCTATCAAAATTTAACCGAAAAAGAAAAGCGAATCTTGAAAGCGGCCAGCGCTTCCCTGGCCCGGGAAAGTGAACAGTTGTAATGCGCATGGTGACAATCCGATAATGATGTTTATTCGTCGTCATATCATTTGGGTGTTGGTCCTCGTTAGCCTCTTTGTAATCCACATTGCAAAGGCGCAAGATGTGGCCGTAGTGTTCTCCAACGAACCCCAGGGTACAACCTGGGCGCCGACTATCACTTATCAAAATATTCGCTATATTGCTGTCGCTGATTTTTGTCGCCCCTTGAATGCTCGAAACCATTATATTGCTCAAAATAAAAAGGCAGTGATTTACCTCGATGACAGAGTCATCAAAGTTACGGCTTTTAATCCTTATGTCATTATCGACCAAAAAGTCTATCAACTGCCAGCGCAAACCATTTTTCATAATGGCCAAATTTACGTACCGCTGATATATTTTGTAGACATCTTAAAATCCGAATTTCCGGGTCGCATTGATTATAACAAGCGAAATGATCAGTTGATCACCAAAACAGAGCCCTTAACCAATATCGAACGGGTCGAAGTTGAAGAAAAGTCGAACGGGACTCTGGTGAAAATCTTTACCAAAAAAGATTTCTCGGAGTCTGATCTGAGTTTGCGCTATGCCCAGGGGTGGTTATATGTTGATATCTATGGTGGAAAAGTTGACTCGAACCTGGTAAGTCAGGAGTTTAAAAAGGGGGTCATTGTCAGGATTTTAGCCAGCCAGATTTCGGATAATCTGGCTCATGTCGCCATTCAGCTTCGAGATGTCATTGCGGAGAAACAACTCTTCATTCAAAATCCCAATTTAATTCTGGTTTCGATTAAAACCAAGAAGAACCTGCCTCCGGAAATCACCCCCAATTTGGAACGAGAGAAAAAAAAATGGTTGATCAATAAAATCGTAATCGATCCCGGTCACGGCGGTGAGGATCCCGGAGCGATTGGGAAATACGGCACCAAAGAAAAGGACGTTGTATTGTCGATTGCCCATTATTTGAAAGATTTGCTCGAGCGTGAATTAAATATCGACGTGTTAATGACGCGTGAAGATGATCGGTTTATGGCACTGCGGCAACGCACCGAATTTGCCAATCGGAATCAGGCCAAACTATTTATCAGTATTCACGCCAATTCCAATGTCAACCGAAAAATTCGTGGAGTAAGCACCTATTTTTTGGGACCCGGCAATACCGATGAAGCTCGCGAGGTTGCTAATCTTGAAAACTCGGTGATCAAGCTGGAAAATGAGAGCAAGTATGCCGATTTGATTCAGGAAAATTTTATTCTCTCTGCCATGGCGCAAAATAGCTACAATGCCGAAAGTCAGGACCTGGCAGATATGGTGCAACAGGAAATCGCTCGAACCTGTCAACTGCACAATTTGGGAGTTCGTCAGGCCGGATTTTATGTCCTTTGGGGCGCGTCGATGCCCAATATACTGATCGAAACCGCCTTTATCTCCAATCCCGATGAAGAACGTCTTCTCCGCACCAAGTCCTTCCAGCAACAGCAAGCGAGGGCGATCTTTCAGAGCATCAAAAGGTTTAAAGAACGTTACGAATCGGCGTTGTGAAGCCTGGACCGCCAATATCTGCTAAACTAAACTCATCGCTCCTCACCCTCAAAGATCGTATGGCTTCGCGGTAATTTGTTTTTGATGGAGGGAAATTTACCAGCACTATCTCACCCACCAAAAAGCAGCTTCGAGCCAGGGCAGAATCATCACTATCCCGAAGGTTCCGTCCTTGATGGTCGCCTATTTTCCAATATGGACGGCAATATGTCGTTTGCAAAGTATAACCCGGATCATGCAATTGCAAATTTGTTCAACCTTGAAAGCACGAAGATCATCAAGATCGACAACCAATTTAGACTGTTGCAAGTTTAGTCAACAGCAGTGGTGTGCTGGTGGGGAAGATAAACTCATTATTGATTCGTTGCGCCTCAGCATTTTGGGGGATTTTGCTTCACACAGGACAAATAGCGGATCGTAGTCGATGGCTTGAGATGGAGCCAGATTGAGGGGATTATTTTGCCACAAAATAAAAAAGCCCCCAGCTTTCACCAGGGGCTTCGGAGGGAGGAAAAAATGAGATGTTACAGAAATCTATAGCCTGTTCCGTGAATTGTCTCAATGTATTGGGAGGGGTATTTGTACTCTCCCAGTTTTTCTCGCAATCGCTTGATGTGGACATCCACCGTGCGATTGGTGACATATACTTTTCGACCCCATACCTTTTCCAGAATCTCTTTGCGCGAAAACACGTTCTCGCGACGAGAGGCCAACAGGTATAGCAGCTTAAATTGAATGTAAGTCAAGTCGATGGGCTTGCCGGATTTTTTTACCCTATGCTCATCCAGGTCGATTTCAATGTCTTTTACTCTGATCTTTTTGCTTTCGCTCCGTTCGACACGCTCGATAATGGCTTTTACTCTGGCTACGGTCGCCTTATTGCTGAATGGCTTTATGATATAATCGTCGATTCCAATCTGGTAGGCTTTTACAACTTCACTTTCGTCATTGTTCTTGGACAAGATAATAAGGGCGGACTTTCTGGTATCAAAATCGTCTTTGAGATTTTTGTAAACATCCCAAATTTTGCTATCGAAGTCATCGTGATCAACAACGATCGCCTTCGGTTTTTCTGCAAGCGTCAACTCATGCACACGTTCTGGATCACTCACCCGCACCGCTACGAAGCCCTCATCCTCAATGATCTTCGATATGGAATCGGGGTTGCTGCTCATTGCGTCCACAACCAAGACTTTTCCCTTATCCATGCTGCTTTCCTCTGTTAACTTTAATGGTTCGATGAATTAAAAAGCTAAATACTATTTGATCTCTGTTGCCCTTTAATTACGACCTCGCATCGAGACATGATGCAGTGCCTTATTCCCAAAACCCTTCACCCCAACCATCAACGTCCTGGATTAGAGCTGTGAAACCCGATCTCGATGCGAGGTTCGGTCCTCAAAAAGAACTTTGAATCAATCACACCTCAATTATTTAACGACATCTATAATTTCAGCAAACATTATGCCAGTTTTTTAATCTAACGCATTTTTGCAGTCACCTCTCCGCACGAACGCTAACTCGCCTAATTTAATGAACGAGATGTTGAACAAAAGATTTGCAATCGCTGGTAGTGAATAATGAATTGGCTAGATTGTAACCACTTCTAAGCCAGTTTAGAAAAATGATTGGCCTGAAACTGATCAATTGTGAATTGGAACGCAAATTCATTCAGTTTGTTAACGACTGCCCGATCAAGTAAACAAAACGCAGGTTTTCGCCCAAACAGGAAACATCGGGCATAAAAATTAGCTGATTTTTGATCCAACTAATAAAAATTACTAATAATAAATTTGGCAAAAATAACTAAGTACTGTTTCAACAATGTCGTTATGTCTTAAATTGAAACACAAGTAATGCCAAAACCGCCTTGTCGTTTACTCAAAAATATTTATGTCGCGCGAGGTGACAAAAAATTGTCCAGCAGTGGTTGATGTGCCAGCATCAGGATACTGAAAAAGGAGCATGCGCAAAAAGAGGATGAATTCTGGCTAATATATTTTCTTTTGTCACTGAAAAAATATAATAATTTTCATCGGCGAGCGATATGACTCTGATCACAATTGGGTCAAAATGCTGAATAAAATAGATGGAGATAATAAGCTGGAGTGACGATTATCTGACAAAATTAAGTTCGATTTATTTTAAAGGAAACCGTCTTATCCTTGTGCGATTAAGAAGAACGGGGGGCGGTCGCAGTCACAGCGATCGCCACCTTAAAGATGCTGATTCACGGGCAGAGTTGTTTTAGCGCTCATATCGCTTTGAAAAGGTAAACGGTTTAGTTGCGAGACCAGCGACCAACTAAACATTCAGAATAATTCGCATCGTGGTGCCCTCGCCAACCCGGGTTTCCTTAATGATCAATTTACCTTGATGGTAGTCCTCAATAATTCGTTTGGCTAGATTAAGTCCCAGACCCCAGCCGCGTTTTTTAGTGCTGAACCCGGGTCGAAAAATAAGACGGCGATGCTGCATGCTAATCCCCTTCCCGTTGTCCTTAACATCGATATAAATTTTCTTCGATTTTTCGTCCAGCAAGCCCGATGTGATTTCAATGCTGCCATTCTCTTTTTCAATCGCATCGAGCGAATTTTTGATGAGATTTTCCAGCACCCATTCGAATAGATCGGCATTGAGATAGACTGGCGGCAATTTGTCGGATTTTTCGGTAATAGTGATTTTCTTTTTCATGTGTGGCAGACGCCGCTGAAAATAACGAATGGTGTTGCGGATGATCGGTCGAATCGAATATTTTTTGAGGTCTGGTTTGGAACCGATCTGCGAAAACCGAGCGGCCACTTTGTTGAGACGGCTTAGGTCGGTCTCGATATCCTGCAGAATTTTTTCTCGCGGTTCGGTTTCGGCCTGGCTCTTCAACAATTCCAGCCACCCCATGAGAGAAGACAGCGGCGTTCCCAGTTGATGAGCTGTTTCTTTCGCTAAACCCACCCAAATCGACTGGGCCTCGCTTTTTTTGATGCTTTGAAAGACAAGGAACGCCACGGCGATGAAAATACCGATTATCACAATTTCCACATAGGGCTGCCAGATCAATCGGGTGATCAAATTGGAATCGCCATAGAAAAGATATTGCTCCAGCAGTGGCGTGCCAGTGCTGCTATCCAGGTAGGTGATCTTGACCGGCTCGATCTCTTTGGCCATGTTGGTCACCATTTTTTTGACTTTTTCGACCGCAGCCGGTGAGCGGTCGTCGGGATCCACTGAGATGTTGATCCAATAAATCGGGTTAAGATCTTTATCGGTGTTGATAATTGGAAAATTTGAACGCTGCACAATTTGTTCAAATAAAAAATTGAGGTTTTTCACGTCCCCCTCAGCCGCCGCATGGGAGTGCAGGCGGGCATAGAATTCTAAAATATTCCGTGATTCCTTTCTCAAATCGTTGACGATGGTTTGCGAATAATAAAGCAGCGCCAGAATCAGTCCAATGGCTATGATAAATAAAAAAAGATTTAACCGATCAGAAAAACGATACAAAATGTTCTTCATATCTCTAACCTATTTTTTTGTCTCGTTCTCCTGCTTGCGCCTCGAATAAACCAGCCCAGCGACCAGCAGCAAAGCAGTAAGGACACTGATCAACAATCCGATTCTAAACGATGTTGGCTTAAAAGCAAATTCAATGTCATGTTCTCCAGGCTGAAGGAATATGGATCGCAAGATATAGTTCGTCTTGTAGATTTTGGTTTCCTTGCCATCGACATACGCCTTCCAGCCCGCAGGGTAATAGATTTCAGATAACACCAGCAATGCGGGCGCAACAGCGCTGGCTTTCAATTTGATCTGATGTAGATCGAATGACTTCAATTCGACTTTGTTGTCTTCGCTCGGCTGGATGGCAAAAGCAGGCGGTTCTTCGAGAATGGCGGTCTGTGACGGCTGAAAATCCTTTGACTTTAGCAGGCGAAAAATTTCCTGCTTGGATTGAACGGTTTTGATCTCATTGACGAAAAAGGCTC